>JAYVQJ010000833.1:0-5309 GCA_043777235.1 Planctomycetia bacterium | reverse complement strand
ATCAACTTCGGATCGGGGGGATCGGCTCAAGCCACGATCGCGCCGGGATCGATCACGTTCACCCCAGACAACTGGTCTACGGAGCAGGCCGCGACCATCTCTGGTGTGCTCGACGGCGTGCTGGACGGTACCAAGACGTTCAATTTCACGGCCACTTCGCAAAGCTCGGTCTCGAGCTACAACGGCTTATCAAAGTCGTTCAGCATCCAAATTAAGGATGCCGACACGGTCGCCGTCTTCGATGGCACCTACGAAGGAAGCTACTCCGGTACGGTCAGCGGATTCGGAGTGAGCGCCCCAACGAGCGGTGCGGTTCGGTTTACAGTCACCAACGGAGTCATCAATGTCACTGTTCCTGAAGCGGGCTCCGGGACGATCGCTAACAACGGTGCCACGACGTTTTCGGCATCCGGCGGCTCCACCGCTGGAGCAAAGTTCTCTGGCACATTCACCCGTGCAGCCGATGGGTCAGTCTCGGCATCGGGCACATGGAAAGTGACGCTCACCGGATTTTCGGGTGGGGGAAGTTGGAGCGCTCACAGGATTTGATGGCCCGTTCGCGTTTTCACACCCGCACGAAGATCTTGCGGCGATGGAGCCAGACGCAGATCAGCCAGAGACCGAAGAGTCGTGCGGCGTGTCCCAGCGGAGTGGCAATTGGGTGATCTCCGAACAGCGCGAACGTGATGCCGTCCTTCCACCCGAACAGGGCGTCGATCGTTGCGAGGTGCGTCTTCAGCGTCCCTCCGACCCATGACTTGATGAGCTGGGCCATCACATACATCGCGATTGAGTTCATGCCGACGATCATCAGCGGCCAGGACCAGTGTCGCCACTGCCGGATGTCGATCACCCAATAAAACGCCGCCAGCATCCAGAACGTCCAGCCGCTGCTGAAGACGGCCCAGCCCGGAGTCCAGATACGCTTCACGATCGGAGCCAGATGCCAGTCGCAATGCGGAATCGCCATCGGCCAGATCGAAGTGTCCAAGGCCATCGACACACCAAAGCAGATTGCTCCCGCTTTGAGTAGCCATTTCACTTTCTCGCCGTCGGGCCGACTCGATCTCAGCACCGTCCCGGCCATCAACCCAAACAGCATCGTCGCCAGCGACGGAATGAAATTGAGCGTCTGATAACCGCCGTCGTTCACCCAAAACTTCTTTGCTTGGAACGATTCCTTGTCGCTCGGAAAGACGTTTAAGAGTTTCCGGTCCAAAGCCGCCGCCGCGTTGACGTGTTTGTTCCAGTGCGAACCAAAGCCAGAGAACTGTGACCATTCCATGTCCGGGTGAGTGTGGCTCTCCAAGAGTTTTGGTGAGCGTGCTGCGATTGCCGCTTTCACCTCTTCAAACTGTGTCGGCGGGAGCGAGTAGTTCGCGAACCAGCCCCAATAGCCGACGAGGATCACAGCGGCCGCGACGAATTGAGTTCGGATGGATCGCTCACGAAACAGATACAGCAGTGGGTACCCCAGGCCGATCTGCGACAGCACGTTCATAAACGTGAAGTTCGTTTGCTTCGAGCCGTTCGACGAGAGAAACACACCCAGCGCGACGAGCACGAATGACCGCCACAACACATGCCGAAATCGAGCCGCGCCGGATTGCCCTTCGCTCTCGCGCCGCGAGTACGAGAACGGCAACGCCACACCGACCAGAAACATGAAGCTCGGTTGGATCAAATCCCAGAAGCCGCAGCCGGCCCAGACGACATGATCGAACTGGTACGCCAGAGTCCTGAGCAACCAAAGTGGAATCCAATTCGTGCCAGGCTCGCTGAGCTTTTGCAGGTTCTCCGGCTTGATCAGTTGCGAGAACCCAAACCCACCCGACGCCATCGCCAGCATCACGAATCCGCGATACGCATCGATCGACATGATTCGACCGGCGGAGGAATCACCTTGGCTCTTAGACATGGCAAGCTCGCTTTCACACCGTGTGAGAATCCGAGTGGATCGTGCGACGGACTTTGAAGCACAGCGATCATTCGGTCAATTCGTGCGCTGCGGCATCTTGGGCCGTCCAAGAAAAATGAGCGATACAGCACGCAGCCATGAAGGGGAGATTTGTGGCTCGCCCGCAGAATGTCTCACTCACGCCCGCGTGCGGCATCGCTCGTAGCGTTGCGACTCTCACTCTTGGCTGGGCTGCGAAGAACGGAGGCTGTTCGTTCCCAGGTGTGGTTTGGGAACAGCAGAGGTTCCCGCCAGTGATGGGGCGGACGCGCCGAGGTCTTTCTCTTGTTGCCGCTGCACGCCATTGATGAGGATCGTTCCGAGCGTGCCTCCCAACAGGGCAGGGAGGAAGATGATGTCGCCGGCCACGGCCACGGCGATGATCGCGGCCATGAGCCAGCCGAAGCGGCTGATCAACAGCAACTCGGACGGATAGAGCATCAGCATTCCCAGCGCGAGCACGGCGGAGGTCTGCCAAATGGCGGGGCCACTATGGCCGACGGCCAAGGCGATCGAATCCTCTCGCGATTTCCCATCTGAGATTCCTTTACGGAACCAAGTCAGTTTGTGCAGTGTGCCGTCGACGCCGATGCCCATGGCGATGGCGGCGGTCATCATCGTGCCGATATCGACCGGAATTCCGGCGTAAGAAATCAGGCCGAAGATTTGGCCGATCGGATACACGTTGGGCCACATTGTCATAAAGCCGGCGAAGATGTTGCGGACGGCGAAAATCATCACGATTGCGACGGTCAGATACGCGACACCAAAGCTGTTGACCTGACTGTCGAGCAACGCTCGTTGCGTTTGCAGAAAGACCGGGACCATGCCGGTGACGACGTGATTCGTGCCGGCATGACGTCGCAAGACGGATTGCGTCATCTGATCCACTTCGCGCAGGAACTCGCCAAAGTCGACGTCGGTCATGACAAAGCATTGTGCCGTGATGCGCCACAGTTCGTCATCGAGTTGATTGAGCTTGGCGTCTCCCGGCTTCTTCAGATCGTTCGGTTGCTTGGCGACGGAGTAGAACGATTTCGCTCCGGTGATTTCCCCTTCGCGGAGACGTCGTTGTATTTCGGTCGCGGTCTTGTTGTGACTGATGATCTTCATCGTGCCGGCGTCGGAAGCAAGCGGTTCCGTCACCGTGCGGAAGTCGGGCAGACCGATCACTCCACTGATTTCACTGTTCTGACGCATGCGGTCTTCGATCGCGCGGATGACTTCCATGCGTTCCAGAAAATTCAGCTTCGCCTGGCTGTCGCGGTCAAAGCGGACGATGAGATCGACCGGCAAAATGCCGACCAGGTTCTCTTCTAAGTACGTGTAGTCCTTGACGACCGGAGCATCCGCTGGGAAGTAGCGGATGACTTTCGTCTCGGTCTTGAACCATTTGAGTCCAAAACAGCAGACGATCGTCGCGACGGTGTAACCCCAGACGATCCAGTGCCGTTTCCGACAGCAAAGGCGTCCGAAATTCTCCCACTTGGTCGAATCGACTTCGTGCAGCTTCGGCGGTTTGAACGGCATCATTTGGATCAACGTCGGCAGCAGATACAGCACCGCACCAAGTCCGATCATTGAGCCGACTGCTGAGTAGATACCGAAGTCGCGCACCGGCCGGAGTTCACTGGTCAGCAGCGACAGGACACCAATCGCGGTCGTGATCGTGGCGAAGACGCACGGTGCCGTCGCCATCTTGGAAGACTCGACGATCGCGGTCTGCATGTTGTGATACGCGGCGTGACGCCAATAGTGCGCGACATGGATCGCGCCGGACATGACGACAACAAGGAGAAACGTCGGCATCAGCACCATGACCATATTCATGCTGCCGCCGGTCACTGGCACGATGGCGATTGTCAGAAACACCGTGAAGTAGGAAACGAACAGAACCAGCAACGACAGCTTGATGCTGCGCAGCATCGTGAATGCGACCAGTACGCCGATCAGTCCCGACATGCCGATGACGGAGCGTTCCCAAAAACGGCTGAGCTTCGCGGACGGATTCCAGACGGCGGCCTTAACCCCTTCGTTGAGTGCGGTGCTCGCGACGGGACGTCCGCCGAGATGCAATTGCTCTGGCTTCACGCCGACGGCCGTCGCCGCTTCACGCAGCAACGCGATCGACTTGGCTTTGTCCGCTTCGCCCGCTTCGCTCAGTACGACAGCCAACGCGACGGGCGAACCGAGCGATTGAAAACAGTCTTCAACGAGCGGCGATCCCTCCGGTGCTGTCGTGGTCGGACTCCCTTTCAGGCCGAGTAACAGCTCGCGCAACTTCGGGTTCGACCTGCCGAGCTGCATCCCTTTCCAGCGGAGTTGAAAGTCGTGTTGTGGAACCGGATCAAATTCCACGACCGTCTTTTCAACCGGATCAGGAACGGCGGTCTCGGTGGCCGCGACTTCGGCCTCGACAATCGGCGCGTCCTCGAACGATTCAAATTCTTGAGCGGCTGGAATGATTTGCAGGTCAAGCCCCAAATCCTTCTTCGCCTTGGTCACGATTTCGCGATGGATTTCCTTTTGACGCTGCCGTCCAGTCTCTGTGAGCCGAACCTTCAGTGGTCCTGTGCCGACCAAGACTCCTTGCAGACGTTTGATCGCTTCATCGCGATCAACCCCTTGATCGACCATGCGAGTGATGACTTCGCGCGGTGTCGTAACTCGTGCGACTTGCTTCAGAGCCTCGCGCCGCACTCCTTGCTCATCACGCTTGCCGACGAGTCGCTCCGCCAGCTTCTCGACCCGCGAGTCGGTCAAGCTGCTGTCGTCCCAAGAGACCAAGATGCTGTCGCTGGCGTCGAGAGCAAACTGCTTCATCGCCCAACGCAAAGTCACGGCGTTGGGATTGTCGTCCGGCAGCCAATGCTCGATGTCGTTTTCGACGTTCGTGTGCCGCAGCGACCAGAGGCACAACGGAGTGATGAAGATGCAGCCCAACAGAATCCAGAGGGAAGGTCCGTTTCCCCACCGGTCGCGCTTCTCGAAAAAATGCGTCATATTGCGACAACTTCCGTGAAACTCAGTTCGCCGAACCTAGTCCTTGGTCGGCGCGAAATCCGTTCCGTCACTCGTTCGCAAAACGCAGACTCTGCGAACGGGGCGGGATTCTAGTCATCTTTCGGCAAACGAGTGAAGCACAGTCCGATGCAGTGACACCGCAGGCCAGTTTTTCAAGATGCGTGATTCATAGGGTGGGACCAGCGACCTGTCTTTTACACACAACGTATCGACATTTTTCTGAAAAGCATCGCAACGACGCGAAACTTCGGCACGGCATTTGCGCCCGACAGAGCAATGGAGATTTCTCTGTCATTTCGGCAAGGAGCGCCTGCATGTGCGAGGGGAT
>JAYVQJ010000832.1:0-5317 GCA_043777235.1 Planctomycetia bacterium | reverse complement strand
GCCACACGAAGCTGACCTACCGCTACGCCGGCCGCGATTTCCGCATAACCGACGTGCCTGGCGAAGCGGTCAGCGGAGTGTTGGCCTAAAGTGCGTGGCCAAGCAACGTAGGCGAGTCACTCCGTGACTCGCACATGCCGGCCACAGAGTGACCGGCCTACTTACGCGACCTCGTAGCCTTTGCGTTGTTCGCGGCCTTGCCAGGCGTTGGCTTCGTCGTCGCCGACGATTTGCTCGGTCTCTGGGTTCCACTTCAGGGTCCGACCAAGCCGCATCGCGATGTTCGACAAGTGGCACGTCGTCAGGTTGCGGTGATGACTGAAGACGTCGCTTTGTGTTTCGCCGCGATCCTTCACGCAGGCGATGAAGTTGGCCATGTGGTTTTCTCGATTCTTCCCTTTGCGCATGGCTTTGAAGACGTCCTCGGACAGCGGGTTCTTTTCGAGTTCCTCGACCGGAGCGCCGGTCAGCTTGCCGCGATTCACGAAGAAGCGGCCATTCTCACCCTCGAACATCACGCCGTTGTCGAAGCCCAGATCGTTGCAGTTGTCGCGAATGAACATCTCGACGCCGTTGGCGAAGGTGGCCCTCACCTTGAACGCGGTCGCGGTGTTGTAGGTGTCGTCGATCGTCGGATAACCCTTCTCGAACGGGACCGGGTGCGTGCATTCGAGCACCTCGACGCTGACCGGGCCGGAGCCTTCCATGCCGATGCCCCACTGAGCGATGTCAACGTGGTGAGCACCCCAGTCGGTCATCTTGCCGCCGGAGTACTCGTACCACCAACGGAAATTGTTGTGGCTGCGTTCGGCGATGTACTCGACCAGCGGAGCTTGTCCGAGCCATACGTCCCAGTTGAGGTTGGCCGGAGGCTGCGTCTTCTTGAACGTCCCGCCTTTGTCGCCGCCGCCGATCGCGATGTGAACTTTCTGAATTTTCCCGATGCGTCCTTCGCGAGCCAACGCGACCGCCTTTTGGAATCGGTCCTCGCTGCGTTGCTGCGTGCCGACCTGCATGACTCGCTTGGTTTCCTTCACGACATTGCAGAGCAGTTTGCCTTCGTTGATCGTCAGCGTGAGCGGCTTCTGGCAGTAGATGTCCTTGCCGGCTCGCAGCGCGGCCAGAGCGATGCGTGTGTGCCAATGATCCGGCGTGCTGATCGTGACGGCGTCGATGTCCTTCCGATCGAGCAGCTTGCGGTAGTCGCCGAAGACTTCGGCTTTGCCACCGAGCAGCTTCTCGTTGAGGTTGCCGGAGCGGTTCGTGTCCACGTCACACAACGCGACGATGTCGCCGTACTGCTTGATCGCACCTGCATCGCCGGTTCCCATGCCGCCGTTGCCGATGCACCCGACCTTCGGCCGTTCGTTCGGCGATTTGGCGTCCTGGGCCATCGTGCGCATCGAACCGCTCCACGTCGGCATCAAACTGCTGGCTGCGGCCAAGGTGGTCAGTTGCAGGAAGTCTCGGCGAGTCGTGTGCGTCATGATTGGCCCTTTGAAGAATTGCGTTGGTGAAACAGCTTCAGCAGCGAAAGATAGCGTTGATCGCGGTCCGAGCGAACTTGCTCGGCCGATTCGGGTGAGTACCGATAGAACCCTTCTCCAGATTTGAACCCGTGATTGCCGCCATCGACGATGCGCTGAACCGTCGGAGGCACGGTCGTCCCGGAAGCGATCTCCGGCGTGAGATTGCGATACACCGCCGTCTGGACATCAAGCCCGCCGAAGTCATGAATTCGCAGCGGGCCGATCGCCGCCAATCGAAAGCCCATGCTCCCTTGAATCGCGGCGTCGATGTCCTCGACAGACGCGACACCGCGATCGAGCAAGTCCCAAACTTCCCGCATCACCGCGATCTGCACGCGGTTGACGAGGAAGCCCGGCAGCTCTTGATTGATCCGAATGGCGAGCTTGCCGGAACGCCGCAGCAATTCGAGCGTTGCTTGAATCGTCGGTTCGTTCGTCTGCGGACTGCCGACGACTTCGACTGTCGGCACGATGTGCGGCGGATTGAACCAGTGTGTGACGACGGCTCGTTCCGGCCGCTTCAGGCGAGCACCAGATTGTGAGATTGGAAAGGTCGATGAGTTGCTCGCGAGGATCGTGTCGTCCGACACGTCCGCTTCGATCCGCTGGAAGAGTTCCTGTTTCGCGGCCAAGTCCTCGCGCATCGCTTCGGTGACGAACTGCGAGTCGCGGATCGCTTCAACCTGAGTGCGGCAGACTCGAATCCGTCTCAGCGTCGCGTCGATCTGATCGGCGGGGAACAGCTCGGCCGCGACGAAGTCACGCAGATTCTGTCGCACTCGATCATGCACGGATTCGCGTGCGGCGGCGACTTCGTCGAAGCCAGTCACTTCGCAACCGGCCATCGCAAACGTCTGCGCAATGCCGTGTCCCATCGTACCCAGACCGATGATTGAAATTCGCTGAAGCGTCCTGCTGGTCATGACGAGTGACTTTCGGTCTGATGATTGGTGTCACTCGGATTTGCCGTTACAGGACACGATCGCTGTCGCATCAATGTACCGAACAGCGAGGTCATCCATCCCAACACGGCTCCCACAACTGCAATCACCAATACCAAGCCGAGATTGACGATGTCCGAGGCGGAGCGACCGTATTCAGAAATGCCGATCCATATCGCCAAGCCGGTCGAGAGGCCAATGCTGAGCCACCACATCGATCGCCGGTTACTCGCCCAATTCAAAGCGGCTCCGAGCGAGCCAACTACAGCACCCAAGACAAACGCGATCTCTTCTCCCAACCCCGGCATCTCATAGCGAACAGGCTTGATGAATTCCAAAGACCTGCAATACAGAAAAAACAAACCTGAGAATCCGATCGCTTGAAGTAGGCCGCCGCCGAAAATAGCCGTACCTAGCGTGAACAAAGTCCGCTTCGTCATAGTAGTCCTCGTCGAGTCGAACCAGTGAACCTCGACCGATTCAGCCAGCGAACTTACAGCATTCCCGCGCCTTTGACGTCGATGCCTTTCAGGGCCATCTTCAATTCTTCGATGTTCGGCGAGATCTCGAAGGCATCCGAGCGGCTGATCATTTCCTTGTCGATGAAGTGCTTCAGCGAGTCGTTGAAGAGCTGCATGCCATCTTCTTTGCCGATGCGGATCGCGGCGGCCAATTTATTGTCCTGCTCTTCCAAGACCAGTTTGCGGACGACGGCGTTGAAGAGCATCAGTTCGATAATCGGCACGCGACTGGGTTTATCGACGATGGTCTTGATGAGCTTCTGAGCGACGATAGCCTTCATGTTGAACGCCATCGCACCCCGCAGAGCCTTGTGCATGTCTTGCGGGAACAAGTCCAAAATACGGCCGATGCAGGACGGCGCATTCGAGGCGTGGATTGTGCCGTAGACCAAGTGGCCCGTTTCAGCGGCGTGGATCGCGGTGCCGAACGATTCCTGATCGCGCATTTCGCCCACCAGCATGATGTCTGGGTCTTGTCGCACGGCGTGCTTCATGGCGATGTGAAAATCTTTCACGTCCATGCCGACCTCACGCTGGTTGATAAGCGCCTTATCCGGCGTGTAGACGAATTCGATCGGGTCTTCGATCGTCAAGATGTGGACGCTCTTCCGATGATTGATGAGGTCCAGCATCGACGCGATCGTCGTGGACTTGCCGGAGCCGGTGACTCCGGCCAGCAACACCATGCCTTGGTCGTAGTTGGTCAGCCATTCCATCGACGGCGGCAGGTACAGGCCCTCGAAGTTGGGGATCGAGCGTTCGACCTTACGACTGACCATGCCGGGAATGCCCATCTGCACAAACAGGTTCACGCGGAACCGCCACTTATCGCCGTCGACATCGACCACATGCGAGAAGTCGGAGCCCCCTTCGTTCCAGAAGATGTTGGTCAATCGCTCGTCCATCATGGGCATGAGCAGCGCTTCCATCTTCTCCTTGTTAATGGGTTCCATCTCCAGCGGCACGAGCGATCCGCGAACGCGAAAGATCGGCGGCCGGCCGACCTGCATGTGCAAGTCCGAGGCTTTGTGCTTGACCATCGCTCGGAAGACCTTGTCGATCTCCAGGCTTTTGGTGGCCCCGAACTCGCGTTTGACGTTGGGTTGAGCCTGCGGAGCAGCAGCGGGAGCGGCATGACCAGACATTGCGAGAACCTCACGAACAGTTGGTGCGAAAAACTTCAAATACCGCTCGAAGCGCGGCGAAAGCGAGGGCGAGTTGTAATCGACGCTTCCGACCGATGCCAAACATGAATCGGGAGATGTCGCCCTTGGATTGCGTCCTCATTTGTGTGGCCCGGCGTCGCCGACGCCGGGAAGCGGGTTTCGGCGAAACCCGCCCACACAAAATTAGGACACGCCCCACCGTGTTCGACGTTTCGCGGCGACTTTGATAGAAGGCTCCGCCGGATTCGCCCTGAACAACTCGAAGGAGAGATCATGCAGCAGCGGTATCGACGTCTGAGTTTGACCGTGCTTTCGGCATTCGTGTTGATCGGCCTCTCCGGCTGGGCGTCCGGTTGGTTTAAGCCGACCGAGACCGTCATCACCGAGATCGCTCCCGGCGTCTTCTTCCGCAAAATGGAGACCGAGCCAAAATTCCTGGGCAGCAATCAGGGCTGGATCATCTTCAAGGATTTCGTGCTGGTCATCGAAGCCAGCTTCCCGAATCAAGCCGAGGCGGTCATCAAAGAAATCCGCAAGACGACCGACAAGCCGATCCGCTACGTCTTCGACACGCACTACCACGGCGATCACGCCGACGGGAACCCAATCTTCGTCAACATCGGAGCCTCGCCCGTCGCGTCCGAAAACAGCAAGATTTTGTTCGAGACCAAAGGCCGCGCCGGCTTCGAGAAATCTCAAAAGGACAACCCGACGGAGTTCGGCCACGGCGGGTTGAAGTACGCGCCGGCGTCGCTTTACTTCCCAACGAAACTGGTCATCGACGACGGCGAGCAGCGCGTCGAACTGTGGCACTTCGGCCACGCTCACACAGCGGGCGACGCCGTCGCGTGGCTTCCCAAGCACGGCATCGTCTTCACCGGCGACGCCTGCGTGAACGGAGCCTTCAACTACACCGGAGACTCGAACACCGAAAGCTGGATCGGCGTCCTCACCAAGCTGGAAGAGCTTCCCATCAAAACCATCTGCCCCGGTCACGGCGAGAAGGCCGGTAAAGAATTGCTGGCGACTCAGAAACGCTGGTTCGTCGAACTCCGTGAAGCCGTCCAAATGGCGATCGACAAAGGCAAGACGCTCGACGACATCAAGAAGGAACTCAACATCCCGTTCTACAAAGACTGGACCGGAGTCGATGCGAAGAC
>JAYVQJ010000831.1:0-5330 GCA_043777235.1 Planctomycetia bacterium | reverse complement strand
AATGTCGACAACGCCTGCTGTAACGGCGAGGCGAATGGATTGTCATGAATCGCAGCGTAGGCCTCGGCCGATTCCTGCGAGACTCGAACGCTTGGAGCAGGAATCGGCCGAGGCCTACGCTGCGATTCATGACAATCCATTCGCCTCGCCGTTACAGCAGGCGTTGTCGACATTTTCGATCGACGTGGACACGGCGGCGTACTCGAACATGCGGCGGTTTCTGACGCAGGGAAGTTGGCCGCCAGCCGATGCGGTGCGGATCGAAGAGTTGGTCAATTACTTTTCGTATGACTACGCGCCGCCGGGAGTGGAAATCCCAAATCTCAAATCTGAAATTTCAAATTTGAAATCTGAAATCTCAGATTCCAAATCTCAGATTTCGAATTCACAAACTCCGTTCGCCGTTCACATGGAAGTCGCCGGGTGTCCTTGGAATGCGGACCATCGCCTCGTTCGCGTTGGCCTGAAGGGGAAAGAAATCGCGCTCGACAAGCGGCCGTTTAGCAACATCGTGTTTCTGATCGACGTGTCCGGCTCGATGAACGAGCCGAACAAATTGCCGCTCGTGAAGGCTGGTCTGCGGCGGCTCGTCGAGCAGTTCACTGAGAACGATCGCGTTGGCATCGTGGTCTATGCCGGTGCGTCGGGGTTGGCGTTGGATTCAACGAATGCCTCACAGAAGGACGTGATTCTGTCGTCGATCGAGAACCTCCAAGCGGGTGGCTCGACGAACGGCGGTGAGGGGATTCAGCTCGCGTATGCACTGGCTCGCAAGCACTTCATCGAGAAGGGGACGAACCGAGTCATCCTCTGCACCGATGGCGACTTCAACGTCGGCATCACGAATCAGGACGATCTCACGCGGCTGATCGAAGAGGAATCGAAGTCAGGCGTGTTCCTCAGCGTGCTGGGCTTCGGCATGGGGAACTTGAAAGACTCGACGCTGGAGAAACTGGCCGACAAAGGGAACGGCAACTACGCCTACATCGACTCGCTCCGCGAAGCCAACAAAGTGTTCGTCGAACAGATGACCGGCACGCTGATCACGATTGCGAAGGATGTGAAGATTCAAATCGAATTCAATCCGGCCCTCGTCGGAGCGTACCGGCTGATTGGTTACGAGAACCGGATGCTGGCCGCCAAAGATTTCCACGACGACACGAAAGACGCGGGCGAGATCGGAGCGGGGCACACCGTCACCGCGTTGTATGAGATCATCCCGCCGAGCAAGTTACCGGCGGAACCGAAACCGGCTGCGGAGGAGAAGCTGAAGTATCAGCCGAACGTGAAGTCGCCGTCTGCGGTGAAAAGCTCTCAGCCAGAGAATTTGAAATTTCAAATCGCAGATTCCAAATCTCAAAGCCGCGAACTGCTGACGATCAAGCTGCGTTACAAGCAACCTGACGCCGACAAGAGTGCGTTGATCGAAATGCCGCTTAACGACGAAGGCCGCTCGTTCGCTCAGGCTTCGACCGATTTCCGATTCGCAGCGAGCGTGGCCAGCTTCGGCATGATCCTGCGTCACTCGCCGCATCGAGGCAACGCGACGCTCGATGCCGTGGCTGAGATCGCTCAGTCGTCGCTGGGAGCGGACAAGTCGGGATACCGCTCGGAGTTTGTGGGGCTGGTACGATCGGCGAAGGCGTTGTCAAAGTAGCCGAGTTACTCCGTGACTCGAATGTTCCGGTCACGGAGTGACCGGTCTACTTTGTCAGCTACTTCGCGTCCGATTTCGCTGCCGGGCTTTCTTTCAGCGCTTCCTTCAGAGTCGTGATCAGCACGAACGGCTTGCCGGAGTCGTCGGCGACAATGCGGCGGCCGAGCTTGTGAGGAGTCGTGATCTGTCTGAGCAACAATCCCCAAGTCGTCTTGCGGTTCGCGACCGTGACTTTCAGTTCGCTCAAGTCGATCTGTTCCTTCTCGATCGCTTGATGGTCGATAAGCAGTGGAACCTCGGCGGCTTGTGAGGCGGCAGTCAGCACGTCGGTCAGCGGCACGTCGTCGAGGGCCACGGGAACCGTCTTGAACAGCGCGGGGACGAGTTGTCCTTGCGGCTTGTTCGGATCGAGCGGCCAGCCAATCGGCCAGGCATCTTGACCTGCTTCGCGCGGGGACACGGCGAGTTCGATTTTCCCCTCTGGCGTGCGGAGCGGTTTGAAGGTGAGTCCAAACTCGGCGAGCGTCGCGGCGAGTGCGGTGCCGACGCTCAGTCCACGAGCGTCCGTTCGCAGTCGCTTGGCGGAATCAATCGTGCTCGCGGCTCGTTGCGCTTCAGGAGTGATTCGCAGCGGATGTTTCTCCGGCAACGGCAGCTTGGCCAGCGCGGCTTCCAAAGTGAGTCCGGTCGCGTCCACAGTCACGGGAGCACTCAGCTCACGCATCACTCCGGTGAATTGCCGTTCGTCGAGTCCGAACAGCGGCTTGCCGTGTGGTGCTCCTTGAGCGCCGTAGGTTTTGAGTTCGCGAATCCACTCGGCCAACTTGTCCGCCTCGGCGAGCGTGAATGCGCGGTCGCTGCAAAAGATTTTCCCGTTGCGATCGAGCACGGCGACGACGGTGACTCGCCGGAGCCGGCCGAGCTTTTGCTCTTTGACGTCCGGCTTGTCGCCGTTGACCGCCTGCCGCGTTTGAAATTGGATGTTGAGCTTTTGCAACCGCTGACCCCAAGCCTGAGCGTGCTCGGTGGCTGCGGTCGCACCGGCGATCAGTTCGAGCGAGACGTCGGTCTCCGGGGCTTGGACAAATCCGTCATCCGGCACCCGCGCGGTCTTGACGACCTTACGCGGCGACTGAGCGAATGCTTGCGCAGAGATCCCATTCCCGATGGCAACCGCCGCAGTCGCCAACCAAGTCCGTCGAGTGAGCAGCATACGATGATCCTTTGGAACAAAAGCCAGAGTGCCAACGCACATTTCAGATTTCAAACGACCAATCACCTACGACTGACCAATCACCTACGCTCCAACGGGGCGTTACTCGAATGTCTTCGCCCCAAAGGGGCGTCACTCGACAGCCCAGGGCGTCAGCCCTGGGCAAACGGGCCATCTCAATGAGGAAGGCCCAACGGGCCGTCACTCGTCAATCCCAAACATACCGTTCATCCCATTCCAACCCGTGCCGCTCCAAAAACCGACGATACTCTTCTTGAAACGTCATCTTGCGGTGATGCTCTTCCTGATTCGCGATGTAAGTCTTCACCGCCTCGACGTTAGACTGACTGACCGAAAACGCGCCGTATCCGTTCTGCCAATAAAAATCACGAACCGCCGCCCCTTCTTCTTTGACGCGTGCGGACGAATTCGTTTTCAACTCCTCGACCAATTTCGCAATCGTGATCGTGCGGCCGAGGTTGCAAAGAATATGAACGTGATCCTCCACCACACCCAGGATCAGTGACGGACAGTCGATGTTCTGCAGCGTGCCGATCAGGTAACCAGTCATGGTCCCTCGGAGTTCCGGCGTGTTCAAGATCGGCGTCCGGTTCTTGGTGCTGAAGACGACATGCAGCAGGACGTTGGCCAACGATTGCGGCATGGGGATGGTCCGTGTTTGATTTGGTGAACCTGTGGCTTTCGGATCGTTGAGCCACCGTCGAGTTGCGGTCCTTTGGGCCTTCGTGGTCGCGTCGGCCCTTTTACCCAGGCCGTTGGCCTGGGCTTTCGAGTCCGGCCCCGTTGGGGCCAACCGTTGGTCGTCAGTCGTAGGTCAGTTGGTCGTAGGTCAGTTGGTCGTTGTCCGGGGGAGCACCAAAGGTGCGAAACTCGATAGCTCAGGCCAACGGCCTGGGTAGGTGGTACGGGATGGATGGGTAAGCCCCAAAGGGGCGAAACCCGCTGCAAAACAGCCGATGGCACGTCGTCTCGCCCCCACGAGACGACGTGCCGATCGGCATTCGGCCCCCCGCCTCATGGTTACGGGAACAACGTCGCTGGGAAGCTGAAGGTGCCGGGGGCCGCTGTGCCCCAAACACCGAACGGGAATGTCGTGGATGCAGGTGGCGTGAACGTGTCGGGAGAGAATCCGCCGCTGGTGAATCCGGAGGAATCGAAATCGCTCTCCAAGCGTAGGGTACTGGCACCGACTCCGTCGTAAGCGAACGTGCCGAAATCGGGTGAGACGATCGGGCCGAGCTGTCCGCGATCCGCGACGCGATTGGCATTGCGGGGACGAACGCCACTGAAGAATGGGCCAGGCGGCGTCGCGGTATTCAGCCGCGATTTGAACACCGCTTCGGCATTCGTGTAGACCGCATTGGCGTTGTTGACCGAGATTGAGTTTCCGGTGTTGCCGTGGAAGGCCAAGTTCAGACGGGCGAGAGGATCACGCTGGAAAGCAGTGACATTGAATTGCGCTGCGGTCCAGGTTCCCGCCGATGCGATCGGATTGACCGTTGAGACAAAGGTCTCGATTCGCACATCGTCGCCGAGTTGACCACTGAAGACGTTGTCGGTGATGCGAGCATTGACTCGGCCGTTTCCGTTCAAACCACTGTTCGTTCCCACGGCGTTTCCGTTGAAACCGAAGTTCCCGGTTGTGCTGCCTGGACCGAAGTCAAACCCGCCACTATTGCTGGTGCCGACGAGCAACACTAGGCCACCCCCCGGGTTCGTACCGTTGTTGTTGTTACCGGTGATCGAGTTACCGCGAATATCCAACACCATGTTTGGCCTGGCGAATACAGAACCATCCGCGACCAACACGTTGCCGGTTTGGCTCTGAGTGGCCGACGCGGTGTTGACGATGTAGATCCCTTCCAAGCCGTTGTTCGTGACCGAGTTGCCTCCGGCGAGAGTTCCGTCGCCGATTTGCGCGTTCGTTGTACCGTCGGCTCGATTGAGAAGGTCGATGCCACGACCAGTATTGTGATTGATCAGGTTTCCGAGCAGGGTCAAGCTCGATCGTTGACCGGTCGTTGTGACCACCTCGAAGCCGGTGCCCGTGTTGTCTGCAATCACGTTGTTCGTGACGCGAGCCCGCAGTTCACCAACACCGCCGACTAGATTTACGTCAACACCACCGGTTCCATTGGTATCCGTGAAGCCCAGAGCAGTGGGAACGGCACCGTTGCCGGTGATCATGTTGTTGTTCAATTCCAAATCACCGGCCGCATTGATTTCGATACCACCCATCCCGTTGTTGGTGATGGTGTTGCCGAGGCTCAGTCCGTCCGCAGGATCAACGCCATTTAGGCCAATGATAAGCGGATTCGCCGGAGTGCCGAGGATTGGATCGGCGGAGATTCCGGAGACGGCGGAGACTTCGATGCCATGTGCTCTATTGCCGGAGATTGTGTTCTTGGTCCACACGCCGGTCTGGGTTTCCAAATCGGT
>JAYVQJ010000830.1:0-5337 GCA_043777235.1 Planctomycetia bacterium | reverse complement strand
GGGCGGGGCGGCTCGGCCGAGGGGATCAAGTCTGCTTTGAATCCAGCGTCGGCAGTGCCGCTATGTTCTTGATACTGAAACGTCACAGGTGAATCGCTGTGAAGCTCCGGCAGATTTCCTTCATGGAAGTAGAAATCTCGCCCGCGCATCTTGAATCCGTCTGGCCCGCTGGCGGTGACTCTGCCTTCCAGCTTGCCGCCAATCACGCGACCGTACTTGCGATTGATCGGGTCGAACTTCGACGAGAACTGCACCAGCCCAGATTCGGACATCAACGTCATCGGCTGTTTGGCGGCGGCCGAGTCGGTGGCGTCGTCGCCGTTTTCGGGAGCATCGTGCCAGATCATCGCGAAGGGACGGAACTCGTACAGGTTCTTTGGCTCATCACTTTTCTTTTGCTCATCGACGAGCCGCCAACTGTTCGTGAACAGCGTTCCGTTGGCCATTGCGATTTGAAACTTCGCCGTCGCGGCCCACGAGGCATCCGGCAGAAACTGTTCCGCGTTCTGCATGTTGCTGGGAGGCGGCTCGAACTTCAGTTCCGCGAATTCATTCTTTGGCCGTTGCTGTGCCGTCAGGATCTTCGGAGCCACACGCGGAGTCACCGCTAGCGCGTACAACCAGTACAGCCCGGTGAGGCTGGCGGTGACGGTCAGCGTGAATGACAAACGCTTGAGCACTCGGGACTCCAGGGGCGCGGATCAGCCGGCGAAGGAGCGATTGCAAATTGCGAATTGCAAATTGGGGGCGACGGCGCACACCGCGATCCCGGACTGCGTGCTCTTCAATTGGCAATTTTCAATTTTCAATTTTCGATCCCCACTTCTTCAGCAGGCATCAGTCCGATCACGTCCGTGATATCAATCAACCCGATCGGCAGTCCGTCTTCATCAACGACCGGCAATTCGCTGATCTTGCGATTCGACAGAACCTCGATCGCGTCGTGCAGCAACGAGTCGGCGTCGATCGTCAGTGGCGACTTCGTCATCGTTTCGCTGATTGGCCGATCCAATTGTCCTTCGCGATGCTGTTCCAGCAGCCGAGCCAAATCGCTGTCGGTAAACAGCCCGCTCAGCCGGCCGTCATCGTCGATCAACATCACCGCGCCGGTCCGTCGGCCGCCGTTGGAAGAGGAGAAGACTTCGCGGATCGTGGCCGACTGCGAAGCGATGCGAAGTTGCGATCCGCGTCGCATGACCTCGCGCACGATCCGCAGCCGCCGACCGAGACTTCCTCCCGGATGAAACAGAGCGAACTGCTGCGGCGTGAAACCTCGCGAGCGACTGAGCACCAATGCGAGAGCGTCGCCGACCGCCAGCATCGCGGTCGTGCTGCAGGTCGGCGCGAGACTCATTAACCCCGACTCGCGAATCGAGCCGAGCCGCAACACAACTTCCGCTTGCGAACCAAGCGTGCTGAATTCATTCGCGGTGATCGCGATGCAGGCGACTCCGAGACTGCGTGCGGCGGCGACGACTTCGCAGAGTTCTTGAGTCTCACCGCTGTTCGACAATGCAAGCAGCACGTCGTCGCAGTCGAGACAACCGAGATCGCCGTGTAACGCCTCGGTCGGATGCAGAAACTGTGATCGCGTTCCGGTCGAAGCCAACGTCGCCGAAACTTTCTTCCCGATCAACCCCGCCTTGCCGACGCCGGTGACGACGACTCGGCCACTCGTGTGCAAGATCATCTCGACCGCGCGGCAAAAGTCCGTGTCCAATCGATTGGCCAGTTCGAGCAGCGTCTCGCCTTCTTGCTTGATGAGGGCGCGGGCTTCACGCAGTTGCTCGAATTGCGAGAACGTCGCCGCTGTCGCTTCCCCAACTGTGTGATTCGACACCGCTGCCATGCTCATGATTGCCGTCCTTGACCGTAGCTCTGTTGCTCCGCAACAGAGATTCCCCACAACAGAGATTCCGAACGTCGCGCGACTTCATTCGCGCAGAGTTACCCAACCAAATGGGGGCTTGTCGGAATAATTGTTTAACCGCCACGCCATCGGCGTGCGTGCGAACGTCAGACGTTTTTTTACGTCGCGCCCACGCCGATGGCGTTGGGGTTAAACGACTAAATCGATAGTCCCAATGGAGGCGGGTTATAGACCCGTTCAAAAAAACGAGTCAATTGGGCACTCGCGCGGTGGCCACGTTGCTCAGAACCCCAAGCCTTCGCCATTCAGCACGCTCGTGCCGACGGTGCCGTCTTTGATCTCGAACATCGTCGGGAATCGTTTGGCGAACGGACGATTCGCCGCCGGGCAGTATTGCCGGCTGTTCCCCTCGATGGCCGCGACTCCTGGAATGCGAGCCGACAAGCTGGCCGAATGCAGGAACGAGTAACCGGGGCACGACAGGTCTTGCACGCACAAAAACAGACCCAGTTTCTGAGATGCGGCCGCGAGGATCAGCGAATCCGTCTGTCCCTTGCACGCCTTGAGCGCGACGCCGGTGTAGCCCATTTCGCGAGCCAGCAGCAGCGATTCGTAATCGACCAAGCCTTCGTCGAGCACAACCGGCTTTTGCTTCGCGACCTCGTGCAGCTTGAGTTCTGGATGTGCCTTGAGATGTCGGCTGGTGGGCTGCTCGATGTACTGAATTCGGTCGTAGGCGGCCGGTGAACCCGCTTTGACGCGCGCGAGGAATTCCAAAACGTAGGCGGCGTCTTGGCACTTCTCATTGAAGTCGGTCGAGTACACCCACTCGGTGCAGCCGCGCTTGGCTTGAGCTTCTGCCGAGACTTTTTCGACGGCCAGCACGCGGTCCACGTCCCAGTCCAAGTCATCGCCGTTGAGCTTGATCTTCAGGTGCGTCAGGCCGTTGAAGTTGATCCATTCCGGCAGCGTTTCCGGCAGCTTGTCGTTGATCCGCTTGGTGATATCCGCCGCGGTCAGTGGGTCGAGCGCTCCGACCAAGTGATACAGCGGCATCCGATCTTTCGGCTCTCGCAGCGTGTATTGGTCGAGGTATTCCCCCTTGAATTGCTCGTCGAGGTAAGTCGACAAGTCCTCGTTGATGTACTTCTTTGAAAGGGCGTTGTAGCTGTTGACGTGGTTGACTCGGCCGAAGGCATCGTGAATGGCAGCGTCGAGTGGGCTAGCAGCAACCAACTCCGCAAGCTCCGGCATCGGTTCCGCCAGCTTCAATTCTTGCGGGATGATCTTGCCCAGGTGCGCGTACTCGCCGGAGATGTGATAGACGATGTCGATCGGATCGGAGTAATCCAGAGACAGCGTCGCGCGATCGCAGACGCGCTCGCTGAAGCTCATCATCGCCTTCTCGGCGTCATCGGGGCTGACGATTTCCGACGGCCAGGCCCAAACATTGCCGACCGGCATGCTTCCCAGCCCTTTGGCGAGCTTGCCGGTTTTCGTCTCGACGACGACCTCCACGTTGATGAGGAAGGACTTGCTGACGATCCGACCGCCAAACTTTACTGGTGCGCGAAACGTGATCGGTTCGAAGGAGCAAACTGCCTCCTTGATGCAGATGTCAGAATTCTTGGACATACCTGTGGGTGATCGCCGAGGGTTTGCGAAACAGAGAGACCGGAGGGCCGAGTTGAAATTCGATCCCTCCAGCGAACGGGTCGGAGCTTAGCCGCAGGCCGCGAACGCATCAAGAAGTTCCGCCACAGGCCCTCTTGTGGCAATCGGCGGATTTTGGGACAACCCCGCCCCGGATTTCGGTCGCCAGCGAAGAGAGGGAACTCATGCGACGGCTGTTCGCTATGGCTTTTGGCATGCTGCTTGGAGCGGCTGCCATGTTCATCGCCTTCAAGTTTCATGTCATTCGCACCAAGGATGACTGGGTCTTCGTGCCCAAGCCGAGCGCTTCGCTCGTCGATGCCTACGTCGATGTCCGCGAATGGGACACCGCCGAATGGACCAAGCACACGCAGTTGGTCAAGGCCTTGGTCCTGACCGGCCGAGCCGACCTTGTCCGCAAATCGGTGACGAATCGCTGGATGGACAAGACCTTCGGCGACGCTCCACCGCGCGACGATGACACCTCGTTTGACGAGACGCCGAGCATCGAGCGGCAATAAGTTGAAGCAACCGGGAAACCGGGAAACCGAAAATGAGGAATGAAGAATGACTGACGCAGAGCGCCATCGCTGTCATTCCTCATTCTCCGTTCTCGGTTCTCCGTTACCCGGTTTCTGTCTTTCCGCGCTGCTGATCGTCGTCTCGTCTCTCGCGATCGGCTGCCGCACTCCTCGCCACGACACCGCGCAGCTTCCCGCCGAGCATTCCGTTCGCTCCGACCAGTTGCAGGTCATCAGCGATGTCAAACTGAAGCTTGAACATCCACTGATCCAAGACTTGATCCAACTCCGCAAGGATGTCGCTCAGCAATTGAACTTGCCGCTCGAAGGCCGCGACGTCGTCGTCTATGTCTTCGGAGACAAGACGAAGTACCAAAAATATCTCGACAAGGCGTACCCCGGCCTGCCGCCGCGCCGAGCGTACTTCGTCGGCACGCCGCGTGAATTAGCCGTCTACACCTTCTGGGGCGAGAGCATCCAAGAAGATCTGCGGCACGAGTTCACTCACGGCTTGCTGCATGCGCAGCTCAAAGATGTTCCGCTCTGGTTGGATGAAGGCTTGGCCGAATACTTCGAGCAACCACGTTCTACACCCAACGCCGTGAACCGCGATTACGCGAGGCGGCTCACCATCGCCATCGCCAACCATTGGGAGCCGGACCTCGATCGTTTGGAGTCACTGCAAGACGTCATCCAAATGCAGCGGGCCGACTACCAAGAGTCCTGGGCCTGGGTCCATTTCCTGCTACACAGCTCCGACGACTCGCGCGAAGTGCTGCTGAATCATCTGCAAGAGCTGCGAGAGAACCCACACCCGGCACCGCTCAGCACCGCACTTCGCGACACATTGCCCGAAGTGAATTCGCGATACCTCGCGCACCTCTCGACGCTCAACACGATTCAGCCGGTGAGCCATCAGAAGTAGACCGGACGCCCACGTCCGGTCACCCCCCGCCGACCAGCGTCACGATCTCGATTTGGTCACCTGCCTGAAGCACGCACGCCGTGTGAGTCGCTCGCGGCACGAGCTGCTGATTCCGCTCAACCGCCAGATAGCGCGGCTGCAGCTTCAACTCTTCGAGTAGCTTCGCCACGGTGCAGTCCGCCTCGACCTGCCGAGGCTCTCCGTTGACCAAAATCTCCACGTCACATCGCTCCAGCGGACTAGATTCCTTGATCCATGAAAGTCGAACACTGTGTGTCAAGTTTTGTGAGCCGGCACGCGCTAGCGTCCGGTTCGGAAGGTCGATGGACTCACGAACCGGACGCTAGCGCGCAATGGCACTTACTTTA
>JAYVQJ010000829.1:0-5339 GCA_043777235.1 Planctomycetia bacterium | reverse complement strand
CGCAGTTGCAAGACGGCGTCTTCGCATTCGATCGTCAGGCCATAGACGCTGTCCCAAACCGGCTTCGGCTGATCGCTGTCGATGGGAATGCGCGAACTCGGAGCCGTCTTCGCCGTGGAATCGAACGAGCCAAGCACTCCGTCGTCGAAGCCGAACACGGCTAGCACGGAATCGCCGCAGATGGGGCCGACCGGTTCCGAACCTTCGCGGCGGTCGGCCTGCGTGGCCTCGCGACCTTTGACACGAATGTGCCCGCTGACCCAGCGCGGCGGGCCGGCGAGCGTGATCATCAGGTCGAACCAGTGCGTGCCGTGGACCAGTAACTCTTCACCGCCACCGCGTGCATCGTCTTTCGGTCGTGCTCGCATTCGCAGCACGCGGCCGTACTTGCCGGAACGAATTTCGGCGAACGCGCGTTGCACCGGCGGCATCGCTCGCCACTGATGAGCCATCGCCAGTCGCACGCAACTCGCGTCGAGCGCGGTCTTGATCGCGTCGGCCGACACGAGGTCCGGGATGCAGGGCTTCTCGCAATAAATGTGACACCCTGCCTTCGCGACGGCTTGTAGCATCGCGACACGCTCCGTCACCCAGCGTGGGCCTATGCACACGACATCCGGCTTCACGCGGTCGAGCATCTCGCGATAGTCGGCAAAGCACGCTTCGAGTTTCAGCCGCTGGCCAGCCAGTTGCAATCCGATGGCGTTGTCATCCGCGACGGCGACGATCTCGGCACGTTCGACTCCCTGAAACGCGGTGTCGAGCCCGTGACCGTAGTCCCCTTTGTCGGTCGAGCCGATGACAGCCACTCGGAAACGTTTGGCGGACATGGCAAACTCCTGTAGCTCGGTCACTCCGTGACCGAGACGTGCGAGTCATGGAATGACTCGCCTACGTTAGTCGGCGGACTTCTTTGGTTCGGCGATCGGTTCGAAGACGAGCGGGTGTTCGCTGTCGCGGTCGCCGACTCGGAAGCTCACTTTGCCGTCAAGCACGTCCGCGAGCAGGTCGCCGCAGACTTCCGCTCGCCAACCTTGAGCGAGACGCGGCGGCGGTTGCTTCGAGTTCTTCTTGCTGTGCCAACGCACGAGGTTCTTCAAGTCCGTCGTTGTGCCGACCAAACTGAGAGCGACTTTCATCTCAGCACAGCGATTGGCCAATACGATTTGCAAAATCTTGCTGAGGATGTGGTCTTCCGAGTTTGAATCGGGCAGCGGCACCGCCTTCGGCCACTGTGTTTCCGGCAATGAGATGGCGTGGTCGATGCAAGCCGCCAGTTCAGCCGCGTGCTTTTTGTAGCCGGGACGGTTCATGTCGCGAGTCGCCAACACCGCCTCGGCGGTCTTTGGCTGACGCATTGCGAGATCGACAATCAGATCATCTCGCAGGAGACGGCGAAGCGGTTGATTGCGCTCGGTTGCGATCTTTTCACGCCACTGAAACAGCTCGCGAGCGACGACTAGTTGTCGCGGCTTCATCTTTTGCAGGCCGCCGAGCTTTCGCCAACTTTCATCGTTGCGTTCATGTTCTAAGTCGTCGATCAGCCGCACGAATTCCGACTCGGCCCACTCCAATCGCTTGAGCCGCTTGAGCGACGTCTGCTGCTTCTTCCAGACGTCAATGAGGTATCGCACGTCATCGACGGCGTACTCCAGTTGCTCGGTCGAAAGCGGACGCCGCCGCCAATCGGTGCGCGTTTGATGATGCCCCGGTTTCTCGCCGAGAATTCGCGAGACCAGCGATTCATAGCCGACTGGATACGTCGTCGATCGCAGTCCCTCGGCGATCTGCGTGTCGAAGATGCGCTGCGGAGTAAGCTGGCCATGATGCAGGCAAAAACGGATTTCCTCACGGCCCGCGTGGACGATGACCGTCGTCGAGTCGTCCGCCATGATTTTCCACCACGCGGAGAGATCTTGCACTCGAAAGGGGTCAACGGCGACGGCTCGTTCGGGAGTGGCCAGTTGCAGCAGGCAGAGCTCCGGCAGATAGGTGTGCTCGGAGACGAATTCCGTGTCGTAAGCGACGACGCCGATGGTACGGATATGCTCGCACAGCTCGTCAAATTGAGCTTGGTCGTCGATCAGTAAAGATTGCGTCGTCCCGGACATAGGCGGCCACTCCGTTGGGGCGTCATGGTACCGGCGCGGCGGATGCTCGCAAGGGCGGCGAAGTGTTGAAACTGCTTCTCAATTTTGGACGCGAACGCCGTTTGAATCGGCGAACCCTGTAGCTGGACCGGCTCAGCCGCTAGCTTACGACGCAATCCAACCGGCACCGAAATCGCCGGACCACGTCGTCTTCGTCACCTCGACCGTCACAAGGAGAGCGCCGGCATGTTGCCTCGGCGAGAATTGTTCCCGAACGTCATCGAAATGAACTTCCAGGCCCGTCGGCGGCTGGGGTGTTGTGTCTATTTGGTCGGCGACAGTCGCGAATGGCTGCTGGTCGATATCGGCTACGCGGACACGACTGACGAGATTGTCGAACTGATCCGCCAGATGGATTTCCCGCTGGCCAACTGCAAAACGCTGATCGCGACTCATGCAGACGTGGACCACATCCAGGGACTGAAACGGGCCCGCGAAGTCTTCCCCAACGCCGAGACGGTCGGGCATCCCGAATGCAAAGAACTGCTCGCGGCCGGCGACCGAGTCCGAACCTATGCCGAGGTCAGCGCTCAAGGCATTTCGATCGACCTACCCAGCATCACCATCGACCGAGCCATCAACGAAGGAGACACGCTGACCGTCGGTGACCTCAAGCTGGAGGTCTGGCACACGCCCGGCCACACGAACAGTCAGTTGTCCTTCCGGCTGGGAAACTTGCTGTTCTCCGGTGACAACATTTATCGAGACGGTTGCGTCGGCCACATCGACGCCCATCACGGCAGCGACATCCCGGCATTCCTCGATTCGCTCAAACGCATCCAAGCCAGCGACGTCGAGTGGCTGCTCCCCAGCCACGGCCCGGCGTTTCGCAAGGACAAAAAACTGCTGCAAAAGGCGATCGATCGGCTCGATCAATACCAGCACATGGCCGACTTCGGCACCTGCGCGATCGACTGGCCGCTGCTCGACGAATGGGAAGCGGAGATCGTCAAAGGGACCGCGCCGAAGTAGCTCGCCCCTACCAACCCGAAGCGTAAGCGAGGGCACTCGCAGCGCAACCAAACTTCTTCAAGAAGTCCGCCTCTGATACGCACTCCAAGAAATAACTGCGCGGTCGCGTCTGCCAAAACTTCCGAAGTCTCAAAGACTTCGGAAGTTTGTCGAGCGCGGTTTTCATTTGGGATCCGTATGAGAGCGTTCGCCCTCGCTTACGCTTCGGGTTAGTTTGAGTCTGCAACGGGTCGTTGATGCCGCAGATGCCGGCGTCGCTTCAGCCACCGCCGGATCGCTCGCCAGCGAGCACCAATTCCGCGACGGCTGCGAAACACTCGCAGCATTCGCTGCACCGTGTTCTTGAAAGCCGACAGCTTGGCTCGTGTCGCTTGATACAACGGCATCGCCTGAATCGCCGCATACAAACGATTGCGAATTGCGATCAGCCAGTCGTGCAGTCGAGCGAACCAGCCGATCGTCATCAGCTTCGGTTTGCAGACGACGTACAGCCGAGCCACGATTGCCGTTCCCAACACCTTCGCCGCCACGATCACTCCGACGCCAATCAGCACATGACCGTGAGTCATCAACCACACGGCTCCCAACTTCACCGGAAACAACACCGCTCCCGGAAGCAGAAATACCAACATCGTCGGATACGGCGGCAGCCGCTCGATGAGTTTTTCAAACCAGCGAATCAGTGGAAACTTCGCGATCCAACCCGTGAGAACTTTCAGGTTCTCCCACAGCCACTCCTCGATCCACATCAGGAGCGCCGCGAGCACAATCAGCGGCGGAGTCAGCAGTCGCTTCAACCAAAGCATGAGCATTCTC
The DNA here is from genome assembly GCA_043777235.1 of Planctomycetia bacterium. Lineage (GTDB taxonomy): Bacteria > Planctomycetota > Planctomycetia > Planctomycetales > Planctomycetaceae > SXKJ01. The sequence continues at coordinate 1,401 of JAYVQJ010000829.1, read as the reverse complement.
GAAGTTCAGTTTCGGCCACCATGACTCACACGCCGGCCGTCTATTTTCCACACGGAATCGGTGTCAGATGACGAGCTGTGAGCGTTTCTTCTGAGAACCAAGACGAGCCGAAGTCCCGCTCACGTTACTTTCGTCGAGCCACAAATTCCATCCGCACCAAGCGCAGCACTGACAGACACGATCCTCAACGGCCGGGCCGCTCTCTGTGGCCTCTGTGTTGAATCACAAACGCAATGACAAGCGATCCCAATCTCACCGCTCGCGCCACAAGACATCGTCGGTGATGCCGAGTCGCGACTGAGCCTCTGCAATGTCGCGCCGAAACCGGACTGCATCAAGCGGGTATCCGGCCGTCGGCTTCAGGCCGGGAACTTGTTCGCTCCAGAATTGATTGAAGACGTTCATCGACAATTCGCGGACGTACTTGCAGACCAGCGAGGCCAGCGCGACCGGGAAGTTGGCTTCGGCTTTCATTTGGAATCGCAGTTCGGTCGAGCCGACGCGATAGACGCTCCGCTCTCGCGATTCGCCGACGGCGAAAACCATCCGATCATCCAGGATTTCGGCCAGGAGGTCGTCGTACCGATTTCGTCCTCCATGTTTGTCGCAGATCACGAGCGTCGGCTGTTCGTCATCGGGATTCCACACCGACCGCAGCAAGCCGAGACTGAGCCGCGACAGCGCGAGAGCTTTGTTGTCGGCCGCTCGTACAAGTTCATTGAACCGCTGCGGTTGCACGATTTCGCTGCGAACGGCGAGCAACTTCACACCGGATTGCTGACAACAGCCGAGCCACTTCGTCGCGATATCTCCGATCAACGCCGGATCGACTTCCGTCGGCAGCGCCAGCTCACCATCCAACCACTTCGGCCGATGGCCGACAGCCGATGGCCGACAGCCGTCATCCTTTTCCATCGAATCCGCCGCACCTCTGACCTGGCTCAACACGCTCTCGAATTCCAGTAATGTCCTCGGCGCGATCTCCAACAACCGCAGCGCGCTCAACACGGACTTCTCCAGCGCTGCGAGACCTTTGCCCGGCGAGTAAACCTGCTTGGAATCCGCGATCTGCAACTTGAGCGGCTCTTTGCTCGGAACCTGCGCGGCCACATCAGACATCGCGTGCCACAAGTCGAACTCGCGCGGCGAGCCGGGGACTTCCCAAACGGTGACCGTCACGACCAACGGGCCGAGATTAGGACCGTACCCCGCTTCATCCATCCCGATCAGCAATCCCATCGCGGACAACTTTCACGCTCGAAGAACAATCCGTCACGAGCGACCACTTCAACGATCTCAGGTCGTTGAAGCAACCGACGCGATGTCGTCGGCACGGCTGGCTAATGTTTCAAACTGTGAAGGGTACGCCGCTATGTAACCCGCAGCGTGAGCGAGGGAATG
>JAYVQJ010000828.1:0-5344 GCA_043777235.1 Planctomycetia bacterium | reverse complement strand
TCGCCGCGGCCTCGAAGCTGGACATCTCGATTCCGTTGAAGCCGTTGTTGGTGATTTTGTTCCCGGTCAGGATCGTATTCAATTGGGCGTCCGCTTCGGTTCGCAGATTGACGCCATCGAACGCATTATTGCTGATCGTGTTACCGCGGAGCGTGAAGTCCAACGCGTCCAAGTTTCCGCCGAAGGCGTGCAGATAAACGCCGTCGAAGGTGTTGTTGGTGATCGTGTTGTTGCTCAGCACGACGTTGTTGATCACCGCATCGGTGGTGCGGACGAACGTGATGCCATTTACGACGTTATTCGTGTTGGCAACAAAATTCCCCGGCGCGTTTGGTCCGTTGTGTGAGATCAAGTTGCTGTCGATGGTCATGCCGTTGAGCGTCGATTGCTGGCCGACCTCAACCAAGATGCCACCGCCGGCGTTGCCAAGCGTGGAATTCGCCGCGTCGCCAATCACGTTGTTGACAATCGTTGGATTATTCAACAACGCCGTTGCCGGCGTCAGCACACCTGACGTGCGTGTGCCGACGTAGATGCCTTGGCCGGAGAAGGGCGTCGCGACATTGGCGTCATCCACAGTGCCGGTGATCAAGTTGTTGTTGATATTGAACGTGCCGACGGCCGTGTTCTGAGCCAGGATGGCGATGCCGGCTCCGCGATTGCTTTGGATCAGGTTGCGGTCTGTCGCGTTCGCGCCGCCGATCGTGACGTCATAGGTGCCGTTCGTTGCGATCAGGCTGAAGCCCGTCCCAAGGTTGGCGTTGCCGACTCCACCGGTCAGTGTGTTTCCGACAAAGGTGCCGGTGGTCGTGCTATCGGTGACGTCGAGCACGATGCCGCCGACACCGCTGGTGCTGCGATTCACCGTCAAACCAGAGATCGTTCCCAAGTTGAAAGTGGCACCGCTGGAGCCGTTCACGAACAGGCCGTTGCCGATCGGATTATTGACCGCGTTGTTTCGCATTCCGAGGTCGAGCAATCCGTTGTTGTTGATGTCCTCGCCGGTATCGAGCGTGCCGTTGCCGTTGATGTCTTCCGAAGCAGTGATATTGATCGTGCCGCTATTCAGACCGGCCAACACGATGCCGTTACCTCCGGCGTTGTTCAGTGTGTTGTCGCTGAATTGGTTGAGCGTGATGACTCCGGTGTCCGCCTTGGCGATGAAGCCGTCGCCCAGGCTGTTGTTCATGGTGTTATTGGTGACTCGCGTGGCGATCGTGCCGCTGTTGAGCGTGCTCAAAGCGATGCCGGTCGAGTTGCTGTCGAGTGCGTTGCCGTCGATCTGCGTCAAGTTGATCGCACCGGAGTTCGCCGTCACCGACAAACCGGGGCCGATGTTGCCCGCCAGTGTGTTGTTCAAGATCGAACCGTTGATCTGGGCGGAGTTCGCCAGAACGGTATTGAGGCTGATGCCTCCGCCGTTCGCGGCCGAGCCGTTGTTCTGGATCACGTTGCTCTTCAGCAAGAGGCCGTTGATCTGCCCGTCTTCAGTGGCGGTCGCCGTGAAGCCGGCTCCACCGTTGAACTGAATGTTGTTGCCGACGAAGGTCGGGTTCGTGAGTCTGGCGTTCTGCGAGACTCGCATTTCGACACCCGGACCTGTGCCGGAGTTGTTGCCGTTCGCGGACGCCACGAATTGTGAATCGGTCAGACTGCCTGGAATGGCTTGCATCGTGCCGGACAGAACTTGTCCGCTGGAGAAGGTCGCCATGACCTGAGACCCGATGAAGTTGTTGCCCGACAGATTGACCGGTGCTCCGCCAGCTCCGCTCGTGCCGATGTTGAAATCGAATTGCAATGGCTTGTCTTCGCCCGGATTGAGCTTGCCGTTGCCGTTCGTGTCTTCGCCCGGATCGAGAATTCCGTTGACCGGATGGAAAGTGGCGAATTGCGTGTTCAACGACGTCGCTTGATCGATCACTGAGAACGGATTCGTCGTGCCGTTGACGCTCGTCAGGCCGGTCGTGGTGTCTGTGGCGTTCTGCGGGGCGAACACGCTGGCGTTCACTCCCGCCGTGTTGAACTCCAACGCCGCCGGAGCGATGTTCCAAGCAATGCCGGTAATGTCGTTGCCTTGCACCGAGCTGTTGACGTACGAGAACGGAGTGCCGGGAGTCACACCGTTGCCGGCTCCGAGAATCTGGAACGTCAAACCGCCGCCTCCCTGGCCGGTGATCGTGTTATTGAGCGCAATGATGTTGCCGACCGCGTTGCCAGTGAGATCGACAAACAGACCACCCGCGTGGTTCGCGATGAATTTGTTGGCATCGAGCAGATCGGCGACGTCCAGCTTGCCGTTGCCGTTCTTGTCTTCACCGGGATCGAGCACTCCGTTGAAGTTGGTGTCTTCGTTCGTGACGAAGCCAATGTTTGCCGTGACCGTGCCGCTGTCCGCCATGATCGACATGCCGCGGCCAAGGTTCCCCGACGAAAAATCCAACGGATCACCGAGCTTGTTGCGGACGGCGATCATGTTGACGATCGAGTTGTTGATGCTCTGCACCGCGATGCCGTCGCCGGTGTTGTGCGTGATGGTGTTGCCCGCAAGTGCGTAGCCGCCATCCAGCTTGCCGTTGCCGTTCTTGTCTTCAGCTAAGTCCAACTTGCCGTTGCCGTTCGTATCTTCGCCCGCGTCCAGGATGCCGTTGCCGTTCTTGTCTTCCGTCGGATCGAGCTTCCCGTTGAGGTTCTTGTCCTCGCCAACCTGAGCGAGATTGAGCGTGGAAGCGTTCGCCATCAACAACACGCCGTTGCCGGGATTCAGAATGCCGTCGCCGTTGACGTCTTCGCCCGGATCGAGAATCCCGTTGCGGTTGCGATCCTCGCCGCGGTTGCCGTCGATCTCGTTGTTGACGATCGACGCGTTGATGACGCTGCGAGTGGCGGCTGCATTCAGGATGATCCCTTGGCCGTTGTCGTCGATGACGTTCCCAACGATGTGGGCGTTGATGACCGCTCGATTGCGAGCCGTGATGTTCACGCCGGCGTTGTCGTTGCCAGTGATCTCGTTCGCGTTCGCCGGCAACGTCGAGCCTGGTCCCGTCGTCGGCGGCACATACGCATTGACGAACAAGTCCAACGAGCCGACACCCGAATTCGTCAGCCGGAATCCGTCAACCGAAACTCCCGGCGTACCGGTCAGCGTGTTCGCTTGGAACAAACCCGTGCCGTGGACGTTGTTCAATGCGACGGCGTCTTTGTATTCGAGGAACGTGTTGTGATGGATGTTGAAGTCGCTGAAGTTCGACCCGGCAATACCGGTGGAATGTGGGATCGCAAGACTGCTGGTCGTGCCGTTGAACGTCATGCCCGCGACTTCAATGTTGTTGCCACCCAGCGTGACGAGTGTGCCGCCGGCCGGATTCTGCAAAATCGGCGATACCGGGATCGGGTCGCCAAATCCCGGCAGACCCGGCAACGTGATCACACCCAGATTGGTGTTGAGAGTCACTCCGCCGGCTGCCACGATCGAGGTGCTCAGCAACTTCTGATCGGTAAACATCGACACCGTGCCGGTGACCACTTTGCCGGCCGCACTGCCGTCAACAATGATCAACGTGTTGCCCGCCGAGTTGGCGAATCCTTGGAACGTGTTGAAAGGATGCTCCAACGTTCCGTTACCGTTCGTCAGCCGATCGGGATCGACGAAGATCACACGCACCGGTTGCCCGGCACCACCTTGAGGATTGTTGGGAAATCCGGGAGGAGCGATCAGCACCGGTGTCGGTACAAGCTCGGCCTTCGAGTGCGTCTGCACTCGGTAGCTGCGATTGACGGTCCACAACAACCGATCTTCGACCGGTGCGGGACGGAACCAACGACGCGGCCGACCATCCGGCAACGTCATGTTCAAATTCACCCAAGCATTCGTCCCGAAGACGGGATCGTTCGATGCCGTCACACTGGCTCGCATGCCATCGGTGACGTTCGCCTCGAAACGCACACGCGGACCAGCCGCCGGTTTGTCGGTTCTGGCGTCGAGCCAATATCCACCGACGTAGCCGGAGACTCCATAGCGTCCCAGCAACGGCATCGGTCACCCATTTCGGCATCGAAGCCGTGATAGGCCGACTCGGTCAGTTGACGTTGATTGACCACCAAGCTCGAACCGCTAAAGAACGGTGAGCCGGTAATCGTGTTGCTATAAAGATTCGACTCGCGGCCGAAGGGGATGTAGCCGTTGACTCGGACATCCATCCAAGTACCGAGCGACTCGAAGCTGACGCCCGCTTGCTGATAGGTGCGCTGATGACCCTGGTCGTAGTCCACCCAACCAGACAATCCGAAGATGCGATTGAGAGTCGGGTCGTAATTGCGATAACCAATACCGGCGCTCGCTGCGCCTTGTCCCTGTTGGGTCGCGACACCACGACCGTCGATGAACAACACGTCGTTCTCAGAGCCCATCAAGTAGGGCAACAAGAAGTTGAAGTTTGTGTCGGCACCGCTCACACCTAATCGGTTGCCAAGAAACTGACCGATGTCGTAGCGCGGTCCAGAGACTTTGCGACGCGAATTGCTCAGCGTGTCAGACGCCTGCGGCAATGCCGGTGGCATCGGACGCGGGTAGTTGTAGCCCGGATCAAGGGGCATGTACGGTGATGGCGACAACTGGCCAATGCCATCCGGAATCGGCACTCCTGCCGTACCGGGACCAGCCGAGCCGTCGCCGACTCGCGAGACGCCTTCTTGGGCATGCGTCTGAGGCAGCGAGGCTGCTCCAGACAACGCCGAGAACAGCAGCAGATTCCGCCAGAATCTCGCACGCTTCATGTTCATGGGTCGTTCCACTCAGTTCCGATGGGGGTCGGGTCGTGTTCTGGTCACGTCGAACTGGATCGCACTGCGGCCTCCCCAATCGGTCAGGCTTTGGCTGGATCAAACTCGACGGCAGACGATTTCCCCGTCTGACAAAGACATGGTGACTCTGCCGGTTATGACGGTTACTCAGAGTTTTCGGCCTGATTGATTGGCGAAGTTGAGTGGAAACGACGTCGTCCTGAGAAACTTTTCCGATTCCGCAGAGCTTGCCGGCCGCTGGAATTGAGCCGTCGTGTCGCAAGTCGCGCCAAATCGAGTGGTTAGCGACGGTCACTGGGATCGAGCCTGCGGTTTGGACTTGGAATGTCTCCAACTCGTCCGTTGTCTGGGAAAACCAAGCATTCGATTTCTTTGGCGGCGTGGAAACCTGATCAATGGGCCGCTCGCGATTTGTGATGGAGCGCAGAGATCCGCCGCAGGGCGATAGCCCACGATTCCGCGAAATCGACCCGAGGGCTAGCGCCCTGCAGCTGATTTGGCGCAACCATCCACTCATACGGTTCGCAGAAATTAGCCGCGCGGC
>JAYVQJ010000827.1:0-5348 GCA_043777235.1 Planctomycetia bacterium | reverse complement strand
TGATGTCGTCCGTCGGATCATTCTGCTCAACAACCGTCGCCGCGAGCTGTACCTGCCATTCGAATTTCAGCCGCCTCAGGTCGGCGATCAGATCGCGGCTGCACACGATCGGCAACGTGAGTGCGTTCCCCATCGAGACTCGGAGCACGCGCCGCGAGAACGGGTCAGCACACGCCGGCCCCAGCAGTATCGCGTCGATGCCGAAAGCAGAACCGAGCCGAATCAGCGTGCCGATATTTTCGGGATCGTTCACATCGGGGCAGACGACGAACGTCATTCGTTCACCGCCGCGAGCCATAATCTCATCGAGACTCGGATTCGGCTTTCGCAGCGCACAGGCCATCGCGCCGCAGTGAAAGTTGTAGCCGACCAGTTCGGCGGCCAATGGTTGCGGCATCACGAATGTCGGAATCTCCGGACGCAGCCACGACGAAAACTCCTCGACACGTCCCTCGGTGAGCATCAACGACTCGACGACGAAGTCGCTGCTCAATAGGCGTTTGACCAGCCGCGACCCTTCGGCCACGAACCGTCCCTTCCAATGCGAATGCCGAGTCGCTTTCACGTCACGAAAAACCGTGAGTCGCGGATCGTCGAGAGTTTGAACGGGAATGAGTGGCATCAGACGACCAATGGGGAGCTGACGAGAAGGTTCTCAGTTGGCGACGGAATCGGGATCTGACCAAACGATGTACCGTACCGCTAAACCTCCAAGGATCAACCCGCCGCCGATGAGCGTTGGCCAGCCGACCTGTTCACCCCAGCAGAGCCAGACCCAGATCGGGTTCAGAATCGGTTCCAGCAGCAACAGCAGTGCGGCCTCTTGGACGGTGACGCGAGCGACTCCGCGAGCGGCCAGCATGTATGGCAGGCCCATTTGAAAGATGCCCAGCAGAGCGATCAGCAGCCATTGCAACGGTTGCAGTTCGACGCCGCGCGGCAGCACGATCGGCAGCAGTACAAGCCCGCTGACCAAGTGATTCAAGAATGTCAGCCACGCCGAATCTTCATCGCGCAGCCAGCGCAGGCTGAGGACCACTCCGGCAAAGCCGAGGCCGCTGCCGAGCGCGAACAGGTTGCCGTCAGCTCGTTGTTGGTCGCGCTCGGCAAGCACGATCCACAAGATGCCGACGATCGCACACAACAACGCGATGACGTTGCCGCGATGGACACGCTCTTTCAGAGCCAACCAGCCGAACAGGAAAACCCAGACGGTGCTCGTGTATTGCAAAAACGTCGCTGCGGCGGCGGAGGTGCGCGTCAAGCCGATCACATACGACGTATTCATCGCCGTGAATGTTGCGGCCGACACGAGCAATCCCGGACGCCAGCGGACTCGTCGCCAAGGCACGAGCGGCAGCAACGCGAGCGACGCAAACAGCGACCGATAACAAGCCAGCAACCAACCGCGATCTTCCAGTGGGATCGCTTGCAGCGGCGGGCTTTTGACGATCAGCCCGTTGGTGCTCCAGAGAATCGCTGCGGCGAGAAGCAACAGGCGACCTTTGGAGTGCGGTGGCTCGACACCGCCCTCCATCATTCGCGGTGGTTCGCTGTTGGACATCATGTCGGCGTGGTCGTGAGAAGTGAGGGTGTCGTTTCCAATGAGGTAGCGAATGGTTCTTGAATGGAGGGCGGTGTCGAGCCACCGCACTCCAGGCTTTAATTCTCGTCTCGTCCGGTCAAAAACTCTTCAACGGCATCGGCGTGTCTCGCGATGTGGCGGACGCTGCGGCAGAGTTCGTCGGGGGCGACTTTGGCTCGCGAATGATTTTCAATCATGACGAAATGCGGTTGGCCCTTCACGTCGCGAACGGCGATGCTGCCGTGTGGTTGGACGGCATTGCGACGCAGAGCGAGTTCAAATTGATCGGGCGACGCGGGGCCACCGAGCGAAAAGATTTGGAGTTGTCGGAACGGGACGTTTTCGTCGACCGATGCGATGACGACTCGTTGCTGGCGTCCGTGCGGAAGTTTCACGACGACATCGAATTCTTCGGAACCGTCGCGCGCGGACCAAGAGATGTCCGATTCGTTCGCGAACGCTTCGGTCAGCAGTTGCCCGACATCACGAATCTGTTCCAGCGCGGCGAACAATCGCGGCTGTGCCTGATCGGCGTCACGAGGTCGTTGCTGCGGATCGCGATGAACAAGCCACTCGACCAGTTCGGCCACTTCGTTCGGTAGAGTTGGGCAGTCAGAACGAGGATCGGGGAACGGTTGCGTGAGGGCCTGCGACACCAGTTGTTTGACCGTCTTGGCGACAAACGGCAGACGGCCGGTCAACATGCGGAACAAGCAAACGCCGAGGGCATACACGTCAGTCGATGTCGATGCCTGCGAACCGGAGAATAGTTCCGGAGCCATGTAGTGCGGCGTGCCGACGAGTCCATCGAAAACCTTTTCGCCTCGGCCGCGCACTCGCTTGGCCAATCCGAAGTCACCGATCTTGGCTCGGCCGAGTCCGTGCGACTCTTTCGTCATCAACACGTTTTCCAGCTTCACGTCGCGGTGAATCAGTCCGCTGCGATGCGCGGCGGCGAGGCCGTCGGCAATTTGAGCGGTGATCCGCAGAGCATCCGTCGGGTCCAGCCGTTGGCGTGTGTCGACCACTTTTTGCAACGAGTTGCCGGCGACGAACTCCATTTCCAAGAAGTGCAGTCCCTCGTGATCGCCGACGGCATACGCCATGACGACATTCGGATGATGCAGATTCGCGACGGCGATCGCTTCCTGACGAAAGCGATTGACGTAATCGGCATCGGTCTCAACGTATTTCGGCGAGAGAACTTTGAGCGCGCAGCGTCGTTCCAGTTGCTGATGAAACGCGAGGTACACCGCTCCCATTGCACCGCGTCCGAGCAAAGTGTCGCAGCGATAAACGCCGAGCATCTTGCCCGTCAGCTTTTCTGCGGGGGATTTCGTGGCTCGCTTCGCGGCGGCAGGTGTGCTCGCAAGTTCGGGTGACAACGGAGCACCGTCCACGTCGGACGCGAGGCTTTGCGGCAAGACAGACGCCGTCGCTTGTGGGACATAGAGGATCGTCGTCCCAGACGGCACGGCTTCGCCGAACGACTCGGCGTCGTGCAACTCTTCGGGTGATGAAACAGATTCGGGCACGAATGATCTCGGCAAGGACTTCCAAGTACGAATCGCGGTTGGCCGAGAGTGTAGCGTCTCAAGGCAGCGACTGAATTCACGGAATTCACCGCGCGAGGTGCTCTGAATTCCGGCGGCGTCGGCTACAATCCGGCCCCGATGGGGAATGTCTTCGTCGGGGCTTTCGATTTCTTGCCGTTCCGGAATTCATTGACGATGCAATCTCTCCCAATTTTGTCTTCGGACTCGAAGCCAGCTTCCGATCCAGCGTTCTCGAAAGGGACGTATGCCTTCGTGAGCCTCGGTTGTCCGAAGAACCTCGTCGACAGCGAGAAAATGCTTGGCACATTGTCGCTCGACGGGTACTCGCTGGTCAGCGAAGCGGACGGGGCGGACTTCGTCATCGTCAACACCTGCGGCTTCATCGAGCAATCGCGTGTCGAGTCGAAGGCCGTCATTCAAGAAATGCTCGACTTGAAGAAAGCCGGCGGGACGAAGGGTGTCATCGTCGCCGGTTGTTTACCGGAACGAGTCGGCGGCAGTTTGCTCGACGAGATGCCGGAGATTGACCACATCGTCGGCGTGTTCGGCCGCGATGAGATCACGAAGGTCGCGGATCGGTTGCTCGGCCAACAGCGTGAGCAGCGGATGTTGTTCCGGCCGGCTCCGATCAAGGCGATGAACGATCAAGCTCGGCTGCGAATCACGCCGGATCATTTCGCGTATCTGAAAATCTCCGAAGGCTGCGACCGGACCTGCACGTTCTGTGCGATCCCGAAGATGCGCGGCAAGCACATCACTAAGCCGATCGAGATGGTCATCGAGGAAGCCAAGGAATTGGTCGCCGACGGCGTGCGCGAACTGATCATCGTGGCTCAAGACACGACGTACTACGGACTCGATTTGTACGGCAAGGTGCGGCTGACGGAATTGCTGTGGCAGCTCGATCAAGTTGAGGGGCTGGATTGGATTCGGCTGATGTACATGTACCCGATCAACTTCTCGCACGAGCTGATCGAAACGATTGCCGGCAGCGAAAAGATTCTGCCGTATCTCGACATGCCGTTGCAGCACATCAACGACACGATGCTCAAGCGAATGCAGCGCCGCGTGAATCGCGAGCAGACCGTCGAACTGGTTCACAAGCTGCGTGACCAAATCCCGAATCTCGTCCTGCGGACGACGTTCATCAGCGGCTTCCCCGGCGAGACCGACGAGCAATTCGAGGAGCTCAAAGAGTTCGTCGCGGAATCGAAATTCGAGCGGATGGGTGTCTTCACTTACTCTCTGGAACCGGGCACGCCGGCCGAGAAGCTCGGCGATCATTTGCCCGAAGAGGTCAAGAACGCTCGCCGTGACGAGCTGATGGAGATTCAACAACAGATCGCGTTCGACTTCGCTGACTCGCTGGTCGGCTACGAACTTGACGTGTTGATCGACAGCGAAACCGACGAGCCGGGTGTGTTCGCTGGCCGCTCGTTCGCCGATGCACCGGACATCGACGGCACGGTGTTTGTCGAGGCGGACGGGATTGAGCCGGGAGACATCGTCCCGGTCTTCATCGTCGCACGACAGGAATACGATTTGGTCGGAGTCCCGTCCGACGCGACTGACGAAGATTCGGCCGAGGACGAATGATGCCAGTCACGGAACCGACTGTGGAACCTGTTGCACCGCCATTGCCTCGCATTGACCGGCGGTCGCTGAACCTCCCGAATTTCATCACGCTGATGCGGTTGATTCTGGCGTTGGTGCTGTTCGCGATGATTTCGTACGGCTCGTCATGGGTCGCTGCGGCGATCATGTTCGTCGTTGCGGCGGCGACCGATGCGCTCGATGGCTTCATTGCTCGGCGCTACGGCTTGGTGACGACGCTCGGCCGCATTCTCGATCCGTTCGCGGACAAGATCATCATCTGCGGAGCGTTCTTGTTTCTGGTCGCGAAACCGGAATCGGGCATCACGGCCTGGATGGCGTTGATCGTCTTCGGCCGCGAGATGTTCGTCACCAGCTTGCGCGCGTTCCTCGAACAACACGGCCGAGACTTCTCCGCCATCTGGAGCGGCAAGATCAAGATGACCCTGCAATGCGTGGCAGTGACCGGCAGCCTGCTGTCGATAGATGAGCGTTTCGCGGCTTGGCTAGGATTTCTGTCCGCGCGAGACATCATTCTGTGGGCGACTGTGGCCGTGACGGTTTATAGTGGCGTCGAATACAGCTACCGAGCTTTCAAGATGCTTCGAGGAGAC
>JAYVQJ010000826.1:0-5355 GCA_043777235.1 Planctomycetia bacterium | reverse complement strand
ACCCAGCAACGGCGAGATGCTGATCGAGACATTGATCGGCCGAATGTTGTGGGCCATCTCATCCGCTTCACGCCCGACGGCGTCTTCGACCGCCTTCTCCAATTCCGAATGCGGCCGCCCAACTTTCAAGATCGCCGCTCGCACGACATTGGCCAGCGGCGACGGATGAGCCTGACAGACGTCATACGCCAACCGCGGATCGATCCCGTTCGCTTCGGTGTTGAGCTTGTTGAGTGCGACGAGCAACTTCGGCGGCACAATTGTCTTCGCTCGCAAGCCGATGAGCCGCTCGATCGCGAACGCCACCACGATGATCGAACAAAGCCCGATTGGAATCATGAAGATGCCACCCTGCACCGTCAGATCCCAAGCCGTCGGCGTCTTCGGAGCCGTGGCCTTCGGGGTCGGTTCCGCTGCCGGCTCAGGCTGTACCTCAGCGGCGGCCGGTTCCATTGGCTGCTCCGGCTCGGATGCCTCTTGAGCCAAGCTTGCCAGCGGAGCCACCAAGAAAATCAGCGCCGCGACGATGGAGAGAAATCGCATTCGTCTCGCCGTATTTTGTGTGACCAACAGTAGCATGAAAGGGTTCTCAGTTTTGGAGTGCGGGAATTCATTCCCGCTTTCTTTGCCTTCATGGCGTGGATCGTAAATTGGTTCGAGAAGATGACAGCGAAAAACGAAGACAAGGAAAGCGGGAATTCATTCCCGCACTCCAAATTACTTCGTCCCCAGCGCAACCAGCCGTTTGCGGGCGTCGGCCACTTTGGGGTGTTCGGGGTACTTGTCGATCATTTGCTGGTAACAGTTCTTCGCTTGAGTCACATCGCGTAGCACCTCGAAACAACGAGCGGCCTCGAAGTAGGCCATCGCGGACCATTCTTTGTGGCCATAGGCGAACGCCGCTTTGAGGAAATGCTTCGACGCTTCCTTGTGTTCCTTCTGCGCGAAGAAGCATTCGCCGATCATGAACCGCGCTTTCGCCGCCGTCTCGGTGTCGGTTTCCTCCGTGACCTTTTCGTATTGCTTGATCGCGTCGGCCAGTTTGTTTTGTTGCTGCAAGGCCCAGCCGACTCCGTAGCGGGCTTCGGCTCGCAGTTCAAACTCGGGGAATTGTTCCAGCACTTGTTGATGATACTTGAGGCTCACGTCCCACTGCTCTTGCGCGGCGGCACATTCGCCGGAGCGGTACAGCGCGAGAGCCTGATACGTCGGATGTTTCGCGGCGATGACGGCGGCGTATCGTTCGAGGGCCGGCTTCCAGGCTTTCTGCTTGAACTCGCATTCGCCGAGCAAGAACCCGGCATCACCCGACAGAGCACCTCGCGGATACGTCTTCAACTGTGCGGTGAATGTTTCCGTAGCCTCCTTGAGCTTCTCGGCCTTCAAGTAACTCCAACCGAGTTTGTGAATCGCCTTCTCACCGATTTCGGTCGCGCCCGCTTTCTGTTGAGCATCGACATACGCTTTCGCCGCGTCGGCGAATTCGCCGGCGTCGTAATGTGACTCGCCGACGCGGAACAAACTTTCGGCGGCGAGTGGACTGGTTGGATAATCCTTCGCCAAGCGGCTGAACGCGGCGACGGCATCCTTCTTGCGGCCGAGTTCGACGTTCGCCCAACCCAGTTCATACGCGGCTTTGTCGCCTCCGGCGTACTTTGGATCGCTGCTCAGGATCGCCGCGTAAGTTGTCGCGGCCTCTTCAAACTTCTGCTGTCCGGCGAGCGACAGGCCCAGCAGATATTGAGCGTCGAGCGCGTCGTTCTTCGGCGGCTTGCTTTGCAGGAATGTTGTGACGTCCGCAGCGGCGGTCGCGAAATCATTGAGTTGGTAGCGAGCCATCGCGCGCACATAGAGACCCTTCGGCGCGAGATCAGACTTCGGGTAGCGGGTCGCGAGCATCGACAGAGCGTCAATCGCGCCTTTGAAGTCCTCCCGTTTGAAATAGGTCCAACCGAGTCCATATTGAGCGTGCGGCGCAAACGTCCCGTTCGGCCAATTATTGACGACGGCCGAGTATTGCGTCAGCGCTTGATCAAAAGCGTTCTGAGCGTAAGCCGCTTCACCCAAGCGGAAGGTCGCCTCTTCGGCTCGCGGACTCTGCGGGAACTGTTTCAAAAGTTGTTGCAGCCGATTCGTCGCGGCCGATTGCTTTCCCAGCCGACGGTACGCATCGGCGAGCAACAGCATCGTCTCGTCCGACTGCTCGCGGTCCGGCTTCGCTTGCAGCGAGCGTTCAAACGACTGCGTCGCTTTGTCGAATTGTTCTTGAGCCGCTTGGCAGCGGCCGAGGATCGCGAGGGCTTCGCTGCGGACTGCAACGTCTTTGAGTTCCGCGATCATCGGCTGCAACGCGGCGACGGCATCCGCATTTTTCCCGGCCAGATGCAGCGCGAGGGCCAATCGGACGCGCGCTTGCGGCGCGTTGGCGTGCGTCGGAGCCTTTTGCAGAAAGGCTCGATAAAGCCGTTCGGCATCGGCGTACTCTTTCAAAAGCAGCCGCGCTTCGGCTCCGATGAATTGCACGTCGGGGACGAGCTTGTCGTTCGGAAACGATGTCAGAAACTTGGTGCTGTGCGTTCGAGCCGCTTCGTGATCATCGACGTCGAGCGCCGTTAGGGCCGCCATGTATTGAGCCTGCGCCGCGAGTTCTTGCTGCGGGTACTTCGCGGCGAAGTCGGCATACAACGCGACGGTCTCTTTGCGTCGATTCGGAAGCTCATACAGCGCATCGACGCGAGCCAGCAGAAGCTGCGGCAGTGCGGCGCTCTCGGCATGTTGCTTGATCGCGTCGTCCAAGACAGCCAATGCCTGCTGCGGATTCTTTTCCTTCAGATAGGCCCGCGCGATCCACTGCTTGGCTTCGGCCGCTTCCGGCCCGTTGCGTTTGGCGACTTGTTCGAGACCGGCTCGCGTGGCGGCGTACTTGCCGACGAGGAAGAAACATTTCGCACCCGCGACGACGGCCGTGTCGTAGTGCTTCGTATTCGTGAACTGCTTGGGCATGTTCCAGTAGAGATTGCCCGCCTCTTCGTATTTGCCGAGTTCATACAGACACCGCGCTTGCCGCAGCATCGCCGTGTCGGCCAACGCGAACTCTTTGACGCTGCTGACCTGAGCGAACAGCGATTGCGCGGCGGGATAGTTCGCTTTGGCGAACAGCAACTCGGCTTGTCTCATGCGCACTTCGGTGGCGAGGTCGTGCTTCGGAAATTTCTCGGCGAACTGCGCGAACGTGGCTTGAGCTTGATCGGCTTGCTTCAGCGCTTCCTGCGCAATGCCGAGCGCGTAGTAGGCGTCAGCGAGTTGTTCGGCCTGCGGATAAGTTTGGATCAGCGTGCTGTAGCTCTTCGCCGCGTCGGGAAGTTTGTTTTGCTGATAGAGACTCTCGCCGCGATAGAACATTGCTCGTGGCGCGAGCGGGCTTTTCGGGAATTGATCAAGCATTTGGCCGAACGACTTCTCGGCCTTGTCGTAATCGTCCGGCTTCTTCGACTGCTGCGCCTGGCTGTACCACGCCGTGCCGAGATTCAGCAGCGACTGATCCAGCGATTCAAACTTCGGATAGTTCTTGAGCACGGACATAAAGGTCGCGATCGCGGCGGGATATTGCTTGGCCTGCAACTGGCATGTGCCAAGGTAATGCGAGGCCTTATCGACTCGCGGGTCTTTCGGAAACTTTTTGAGGAACGTCTGCCATTCATCGACCGCTTGCTCGTAGAGCTTCTGATTTTGGAAACCGACCGCGACTGCGAATTGCCGTGTCCCCGCTTCGGTCTCTTGAGCGATTGCGAATTGAGACACGGACAGCATGAGAGCAACAAGGAGCAAGAACCTGGACGCGAAATGATGAGTGCGGCAAGTCATTGTGCAGATTCCGACGTCCATAAGACGCCTCGGTGAGAGAGAGGGGAGGCGGACGAATTGATTCGGGACTGATACGTCGGTGAGCAGGACGATAAATCAACAACCCGCCAAAACGGAGAGAAAAAGACGAGGGCCAGCATATCGGTCGAGTAGGGGCAAGTTAAGGCAAGCGCTGAGCCGTACCAGACTGATCAATGCGCGTGCTGTGTCGAGCAGACTGTCCACGAAAAAACCCGACTGCGTTTGACGCAGCCGGGTTGTTGGGTTGTGGCAGAGAATGATTTGACGTGCTTACTTCTTCGGTGCATCGGCAGCCGAAGGTGTCAAAGGCTTCGGAGCCTCTTCCTTCGGCGGAGCGGGGATTGCCTCTGTGGCTGGTGCGGGCTTGGCATCGGTGGCCGCCGGAGCAGCACAGGCCGGAGCACACGGGTCGCACTTCGGCTTGCAGCCGTGGTTGAACAGATGCGGCATCTTCAGTTTGGGCAGCGACCAACATTTCTTCTGAGGAGAGCAGCAATCGCCCGCTTGGCTGACACTGCTGCTCAGGGTGAAGATCGCACCGGCCAACAAGCACAGGATCATTTTCTTCATGGCATTCGACTCCACGGCAAAGGTTTTGAGCCGCGTCGCACGCGGCATTCCTCGGGGCACTTTAGAAAGAACCAACTCATGTGCAAGAACTGTTTCATGGCCGTCGTCACGACCAATCAGGTGCCGTTCAGTTGAACGAGATTTGTGGATTGCACCGGTTAGGCACAAGGACAATTCCGGCGACGAATCCGATCAATAATACTTCAGTTGCAAGACATGTTGAGCCTGCCGAGCGGCAAAGTGTCTCACGGTATCTCAAGCCGCGAAGATTTTTTGGAAGCGCGGGTCGCGGCTGAGTTCGCCTTCTTTGGCCGGTGTCGTCTCGATCAGTTTGTCGATGACGTGGTCGGGAGTCTTTCCTTCGGATTCGGCGGCGAAGTTGAGCACGATGCGGTGACGTAGAACCGGCTTGGCCATCGCGATGATGTCGTCGGTGCTGACGTGAGTGCGGCCTTGCAGAAGTGATCGGGACTTCCCGCCGAGCAGCAAGTATTGGACGGCTCGCGGGCCGGCTCCCCAGCTCAGCCATTCGTTGATGAATTCGGGCGTGCCGGGTTGGCGGACTCGCGTTTGACGAACGAGCGCGAGCGCGTACTCGACCACGTGATCTGTCACGGGGACTTGGCGGACGATCCGTTGCAGTTCGAGGATGTCGTCGTCGTCCAGCACGGCCTCGACGGCGTCGCTGTGCAGGCTGGTCGTCTGCTTGGCGATCTGTTTCTCTTCGGCGAAGTTCGGATAGCCGACATGGACCTTGAACATGAAGCGGTCTTGCTGAGCTTCGGGCAGAGCGTAAGTTCCTTCTTGTTCGATCGGGTTCTGCGTGGCGAGCACGAAGAACGGATCGGCCAGGATGTGGCGTGTCTGGCCAACGGTGACTTGGCGCTCCTGCATCGCTTC
>JAYVQJ010000825.1:0-5368 GCA_043777235.1 Planctomycetia bacterium | reverse complement strand
TCGCCAGACTTCGGGCAGACCCATCATCTGCGCCTGTTGTGGCACCGCCCGAAGTCTGGCGACTTCGGCTACGTTCCCATTCGCCGAGTCGTTGCTGCCATTCCGGCGTCGCACGGCGGAGTTCCTCTTCGATGCCGTTCATCTCGCGGCGGAGTTCGCCGATCTGCATTCGTTCGACTTCGGAGTACACGACCGACTGCGCTTCGTGATCGTTGTTGAGGAACGCGAACAGCCCGAAATACTCCTCCTGCGTCAGCGGGTCGAACTTGTGGTTGTGACACTGAGCACACTGAATCGTCAGGCCGAGCATCGCTTTTCCGATGGCGTCCATGCGGTCGAACATCGCGTCCATGCGAAACTGTTCGGGATCGACGCCTCCCTCTTCGTTCAACATCGAATGCCGCAGGAATCCGGTGGCGACGAGCTGATCCTGCGTCGCATTCGGCAGCAGATCGCCGGCCAGTTGCTCGGTGAGGAATTGGTCGTAACCGAGATCGCGATTGAACGCGCCGACGACCCAGTCGCGATAGAACCAGACTTGTCGCGACTTGTCCTTTTCAAAGCCGTCCGAGTCCGCGTACCGCGCGGCGTCGAGCCAATGCCGCGCCCACCGCTCGCCGTAATGTGGCGACGCCAGCAACCGCTCGACTTGCCTCTCGAACGCATCGTGCGACTGATCGGCGACGAACGCATCGACCTCGTCGATCGTCGGCGGTAAGCCAATCAGGTCGAGGCTGATTCGACGCAGCCAGGTGATGCGGTCTGTTTCCGGCGAGAGCGTGAGTCCTTCGCGGGCCAAGCGATCGACGATGAAGTTGTCGATGGGCGCTCGGAAAAAAGGAATGACGGCCAGCGGCTTTCGGCCAGCGGCCATCGGCCGGACGGGCGGGATCGCGGAGCGAACGGGGGCTTTGAACGCCCAGTGATCGGCACCCTTCGACTTCAACGAGACCGACGCTGATTCCGGCCATTCGGCACCTTGATCGATCCAGGCTCGCAAGATCGCGATTTGTTCGGCCGAAAGTCGTTCGCCTTCAGGCGGCATCTTGATGTCGGGATCGAGTCCCGCGACGAATCGAATCAACGGACTGTCAGCACTCTTGCCGGGCACGATTGCTCGGCCGATGTCGCCTCCTTTCAACGCCGAGGCTTTGTGATCGAGCCGAAACGCGGACTCTTGCTTCTTGTCTCCGTGACAGCCCAGACATTTCGCCTCAAAGATCGGCTGCACGTCTTTGACGAAGTCGATTTTTCTTTTGGCCGGAAGCGGCTTGTCATCTGCGGTCAGTCCGACAGTGAGTACCAGAAGTATTACCGAGCCAACGCACCACGGCTGCCAAGTTCGCGTCATTGCTAGGTTCCGTTGAAAGAGACGTCAAAGAAATCCGCAACGCATCATTTCCGCAACGGCTCCGTCTGCCAACCCAGCGACTCGATGCGGCGGAGTTCGGCGTCGATGTCAGTTCCCTCAAAGAACGAGAGCCAGCCGCGCAGCGTCTGCGTTTCGCCAGGAGCACAGTCCGGAAATTTCGGATCGGAATGCAAACACGGGCAGGGCGCGTTGCCCCACGGACGGTGGCACGGTTCCCAGGCGGTGATGATCCAACGCTTCTTCGAGTCATCATGCACGGCGACGAACGGCTTACGGAACAGTTTGTTGTCGTTCGTCTGCGCCGCGAAGCCGCTGGCACCCTTGAGCATCACGCAGTTCTGCACGCGCAGGTCGGACAGTTTTTCATTCGAGCCGTTTTTTAGCCACAACTCCATGCGGACGGCTTCCCGCTGCGGAACGATCAGCGTGCCGAATTCGATTCCGTTTGGCAGCCGACGTTGAATGTCGAGCGACCCATCTTTGCGGCGGTTCCATTCCAGCCGCTCCATCGCGATCCCTTGTTTCGACCAGATCGTGTCGATGTGCGTGTGAGCCAAATACGTCAGGCCCAGATTCGACCACAACGCTTCGGGGACATCGACGACGATGTAGCTCTTGTCGTCCCACGGCGTGAAGACACTGACTTTCGTCTCACGCTGCGGATTGACCGCTCCGTCAAGGAACCCGGTGCGCGGATGCCGGCCCCCCGGATACGGCAACACGAACAACGCCGCATTCGCCGGGCGAGTCGGGCGGTTGTTGTCACGGATGTCAAATTTTTCCTTCGCAGCATTGATTTCATCGACGCTCAGTCCTGTTGCGATCGTGATTTCGTCGTCCGAGAATCGGTGATGCCAAATCATGTTCTCCAACCAGAAGCGAAGTTCGGTGTCGTTGTTCGGCTTCCTCGCGTTCGCGAGATCATCGGCCCGCGACACACTCGGACATAGCGGCAGCACAGTGCTCAGCAGGATGAGGGTCCAGAGCAGTAATATGCCTTCGAGTGAATATCCACGCATGCGATGGCTCCGCACGACGAGCCGGTTCAGCGTGATGTTCCATTGAGAAACGAATGTGGTGACGCGGGACATCAGCGTTCTCCTTGTCTGCGGGTGCATGTGAAAGTGTCTGACGCTGGCGCGGCGGAGTTCGATAAGATCGCGACCCTGGATTCGGGAAGTCTGTGATCCGACGATCCTTAGAAACAAGCTTGGCGAGTGAATTTCATGCCTGCGTTCACGCATCATTTGTTTGTCTGTGGCAATCAACGCACGGCGGGGCATCCGCGCGGGTGTTGTGATCCAGAGGGGGCCGAGGCGTTGCGGAATGCGTTCAAAGCGGAGGTGAAGACGCGCGGGTTGGGGCCGCTGGTGCGAGCGAACTCGTCGGGGTGTCTCGATCAATGTGAGCATGGACCGTGCGTCGCGATTTATCCGCAGGGGATCTTTTACGGGCACGTCCAAATCAAAGATGTTCCGCGGATCGTCGAAGAAACGGTCTTGCACAATCGAGTTCTGGACGATTTGCTGATCAGCCCCAACTGCCTCAACAACCGCGACTGCGAGCATTGCCAACCGAAGTCGTAGCCCTCTCGCTCCGCGAGAGGACCAGCCAACCGCTCACCTAGTGTCTGTGAAAATACAGCCTCGTCCGCAACCGGCTTTCCTCTCGCGGAGCGAGAGGGCTACTTTCAGGAGAAGACCGATGGGTTGCTCACACACGAATCACGGTTCGCATCCGGTGTTGTCTCGCCGAACTGCGTTGCAAGCTGGCTCGCTGGGCCTGATGGGATTGGGCTTGGCCGACGTGCTGAAGCTGCGAGGCATTGCGGCCGGGCCGCAGGTGGTGACGCCGGTGAAGTCCGTGTTGTTCGTCTTTTTGACCGGTGGGCTTTCGCACCAGGACAGTTGGGATTTGAAGCCGGATGCTCCGGCTGAGGTGCGCGGCGAATTCAATCCGATCCCGACGCGCACTCCCGGTTACTTTGTCTGCGAGCACTTACCGAAGTTGGCTCAGAGGACCGACCAGTACGCAATCATCCGTTCGATCAGCACGGACAGCAGCGGACACGGTGAAGCGTGTCATGCGTTGTTGTCCGGTCGGCTCGATATTCCGCCGGGGTTCAATATCAACGTCGTGCCGAGTCCGCTGGAATGGCCGTCGATTCCGTCGCAGGTGATGCACTCGACGCGGCCGCGCAACAACGTTCCGGCGGCGGTCGTGTTGCCTCAGCTGAGTGTCAACGAAGCGAACAGCGTGCGGCCGGGTCAGTACGCGGGACGGCTCGGCTCGAAGTGGGAGTCGTGGCATATCGACATCGCGGCTCCGTGTGCGCTGGGCAACGGCGCGTGCCCGCATTGCTTTCGATTCGATACCGAAGATTATCAGCACGGCTCTGCGACGATCTTCGACACGCCGATGCTGACGCTGCCGGAAGGAGGCTCGCTGCGATTGAACGACCGAGTCGGGTTGCTGGCCGAGATCGAACGTCAGCAACGCAATCTCGAAAAGTCGGCCGACGCCGATCGCATTGATCGTCAACGCCAGCAAGCGCTGTCGGTGCTCGCCGAACCGAAGACGCGCTCGGCGTTCGATGTTGAGCAGGCCGATCCCGCGATCATCGCGAAATACGGCAAGAACAAATTTGGGCTGTCGCTGTTGATGGCTCGGCGATTGATCGAGGCGGGAGTGGGACTCGTGCAGGTGAACCTCGGCAAGAATTCGACGTGGGACACCCATCGCCGAAACTTTTTGAATCTGCGAGACAACTTGCTGCCGTATTTCGATCAGTCGATCTCCGCGCTGCTGGATGATCTGGCCGAGACGGGCTTGTTGAAGACAACGCTGGTAATCGTGATGGGGGAGTTTGGCCGGACTCCGAAGATCAATAAGGATGCCGGCCGCGATCACTGGAACCCGGCGAACTCGGCGCTGTTTGCCGGAGCGGGAGTGCGTGGCGGCAACATCATCGGCGCGACCGACAAGCTGGCCGCGTATCCGATCGAGAACAAGATGACGCCGGAGAACGTCGCGGCGACGATCTACAACACGCTCGGCATTCCGCGCAACGCCGACTGGCACGACATCGACGGGCGACCGTTCGAGCTGTATCGCGCTGAGCCGATCTTCGAGCTGTTTTGATTGCGTGTAGGACGGCCTTCCCAGGCCGTCGTGTGGCATGGTGAGTTCGCGACGGCCTGGGAAGGCCGTCCTACTGGGCTTTCTTGGCTTCCACCAAGATGCCGCCGAGCTTCAGAAAGCGATGCACTCGGGTGAACCACAATTGGCGGTTCCAAGCCAGCCCCGTTTGAGCACACGCATGTCGCAGTTCGTCGCGGTTGAACGTGCGGCAGCGCCACATGCGACCGTTGAGGAATCCGGTGTAAGTGTCTTCGGTCGCGGCGAGCAGCAGACTCCCTCCCGGTTTGAGCACGCGATGCAACTCGGCGAGACCGGGGAGCGGGTCGGGGAGATATTCCAAAACGTAGCCGCAGGTGACGCAGTCGAACGAACCGTCAGCGAACGGCAGATGTGTCATGTCGGCGGCGATGTACCAGGGCCGAGTCTCGCCGTGTGATTGTCGCGACTTCATCGACTGCCGCGCTCGGCGAAGCATCTGCGGCGACAGATCGCAGGCGACGATCTGCACTTCGGGATGCGTGTGCTTCAGCAAGTGTCCGAGGATTTGACCGGCTCCCGAACCGACGTCGAGGATCGACTGAAAGCGGCCGAGATCAAAATTCTGTTTCCGCAACATCCGGCCAATCAGCGGCTGATGCAGCGAGACGAGGCTGGCAATCATCAACATCGCACCGGCCGGCCCGTCATACAGCCGCCGTACTTTGCTGCGATACTGTTGCAACGGCAGCCGCTGGAACCCTCGAAACTCAATGAGTCGTCGAAAGGCTCGCTTGTGCAGCGCGGGGCGTGCGAGGCGGGGTGGCTCAAGTGGTGTCATATCAATGATGTCGTAACCCGAAGCGTCAGCGAGGGCGA
>JAYVQJ010000824.1:0-5369 GCA_043777235.1 Planctomycetia bacterium | reverse complement strand
AGAAGTTCCGCAGAAACGTGGGTCGAACGCGGTGGGCTGCGACGGCGCGCTCGCCGGGATATCTTCAAGCCCGCGAGCCAGGATGAAAATTGCATCGTGAAACCTCTGGCCCGCGATTCCACTTCTCCAACTTAATAGTGCGTCGCCCTTCTGAACAGTCAAGTTCAATCACGGGGCTGAGTTCTCTGGCAGAGCAGCGCCGCGAGCGAAGGCGCAGATTCTGCCGATGTCAAAACGGCTATTTGCGAGTCCGACCGCAAATTCTAAAAACCGAAACGAAGTCCTCTTGTCTCGTCTCGCCGACGGCGACTACAGAACTCGCCTCAAACCTGCCGCGAGGCGCAGTTCGAGCCACTCAGTTTTTCACGTCGGGCCTGTCCTTCCTATTTCGTCCCGCCGACCTCATCGGCATTAGGAGACTGTTTCATGTTGATTTCCAATGGCTGGAAGAGATTGTTTCAAGTTGGCTCGCAGGCGCGTCGTCGGACAGGTCGCGCGGCCGCGAGCGCGGCGCAGATCGAACGCTTTGAAACGCGGTGCTATCTGAGCATTTCGTCGGTCTTCAACGCGACGACCGGTGCGTTGAGCGTTTCCAGCAACGGCAAAGATGCGATCACACTCGGAGCCGGCAACGATGGCAACGTGACATTGAATGGCGCGATCTTGAGCGCGACGACGAACGGAGCGGCTGGATCGGTCGCGGCCAGCGCGGTCAAGACGTTGACGGTCACGGGCGGCTCCGGCAACAACGCGATCAATCTGAGCGGCGTGTCGGCGTCGGCGTTCACGCAGTTGACGTCGGTCAGCATCGACGGCGGCGCGGGGAACGACAACATCACCGGCAGCGCGCTGGCTGACTCCATTCAAGGAGGGGCTGGCCACGACACGATCAGCGGTGGTGCCGGCAACGATTCACTGTCGGGCGGCGTCGGCAACGATGTGCTCAACGGCGGTGATGACAACGACAATCTCGACGGCGGCGAGGGCACCGATGCGCTCGATGGCGGTGCGGGCAACGATGTCGAAATCGGCGGCAGCGGCAAAGACACGCTCGGCGGCGGCGCGGGCAATGATTCACTCAGCGGTGGAGCGGCCAATGACATCCTCACGGGCGGCGACGGACAAGACACGCTCGACGGTGGCGACAGCAACGATTCGCTCGACGGCGGCGCGGGGAACGATACGGAACTCGGTGGCTCGGGCAACGACACGCTGCAAGGTGGCGACGGCGATGATTCGCTCAGCGGCGGCACCGAGAACGACAACATCAACGGCGGCGATGGAGCTGACAACATCGACGGCGGCCTCGGCAACGACACCGAAGATGGCGGCGCGGGCAACGACACCGAAGTCGGAGGCGCGGGTAATGACAGCGTGCTCGGCGGCGACGGCGATGATTCGCTCGATGGCGGCGATGGAAACGACAAGGTCCAAGGCGGCTCCGGAGCCGACAACCTCAACGGAGGCTTGGGCAACGACAACGAAGATGGCGGCTCTGGAAATGACACGCTCTTTGGCGGGACCGGAGCCGATCTGCTCAACGGCAGCGGCGACGACGATCAGCTTTATGGCAACAACGGCAACGACACAATCAATGGCGGCGATGGAAACGACACCGAGAACGGCGGCAATGACAACGACTCGCTGACCGGCGGCGCGGGAACAGACAACCTCAGCGGCGGCGATGGCAACGACAACGAAGATGGCGGCGACGGCTCCGACACGATCAGCGGCGGAACGGGCAACGATGTCCTCAAGGGCGGTGCTGATGCGTCGGCGGACTCGTTGAATGGTGGTGCCGGCGATGACAATCTCGATGGCGGTGCGGGGGACGATTCACTCGATGGCAGTGCGGGAGCCGACAACGAAACGGGCGGACTCGGCAATGATTCGATCGCCGGTGGCATTGGCAATGACAAGATCACCGCCGGAGATGGCAACGACACGATCGACGCCGGCGACGGCAATGACAACGTCGATGGTGGCAACGGCAACGATGTCGAGGACGGCGGCACCGGCGACGACACGCTCTCCGGCGGCGACGGCAACGACACCGAGAATGGGGGCGGCGGCAACGACTCCATCATCGGCGGCACCGGCAAGGATCATCTGAACGGCGGCGACGGCAACGACCACGAGGACGGTGGCAGTGACGACGACACCGTCGATGGCGGAGCGGGCAATGACTCAATGAAGGGGGACGAGGGCAACGACGTGCTCACCGGCGACGACGGCGACGATTCGCTCGACGGCGGTGCCGGCAACGACGACCTGCAAGGCGGAACCGGCAACGACTCCGAACAAGGCGGCGACGGCGAGGACACGGTCTTCGGCGGCGCGGGCGACGACCAAATCGACGGCGGGGCCGGAACCGACACCGTCACCGGCGGCGATGGCAATGACGACATCAGCTTCGACGGCCACGATAAGGTCAATGCCGATGGCAACAACGATGACGCTGAGGAAAACGATCAGTAGCCATCCAGCAAAGTCATTGAGTGACCCAATCACGGTCCTGTTTGCAGCGCCGGCGGCAGCACTTGTTTGGACTGTCCTTCGCGGAGTTGGTTGAGGACTCCGCGACGCACGCCCGCTCCCGGCGACGATTGCAACGCGGTGCCGACTTCCGCCGGGTTCAAGCCGCCGGTGAGCAGTAGTCCGTCGAGTTCGACGAGCGACTTGCGCAAGTCCGCTCGCGCGGCGAGGTACGCGAGATGAGTTTCGCCGAACGTCTGCCGAGATTGCAGCACTTGCGCGAAGCTGACCTCGCCCGCGCGATAGCCGGCGGTCGTCAGCTTCAGGCTTTCTTCGGCGTCCGGCAGGATTTCGTCACGCAGTTCGAGCACCTGAGTCTTCGCCGCTTCGTAGCGCTGGAACACATCCGCCAGTTGCCCGCCGTGTCCGTCGTGACGTATGCGTGGTGCTCCTGATCGTGAAGGAAATCGCCAGGAGCAGGCATCTCGATCTGCTGGCGATCTGCCACCGTAGCCTCCGGCCGACGTTTCGACTTCGCCGCGCGAGCGGTGTCATCACGACGACGAATTCTTGAGGAATTGTTATGGACTCATCACGAGTCTTTCGCTCAGCCCGGTGGTTCAGTGCTCGGTCGCACGCGGCGGCGTCCGCGAGTGGCGGTCTCGCAATCGCCGCAGGAGCGGGTCAGGCTAGCGGGATATTACGGACATCGGAGATCGTTCAAGTTCGACGACGACATCAAACGTCTCACCATGACAGTGAGGCCAATCGGGAATCGCTGGCGGCGGCGGGAGGCCGACGCGGCGAGCGTTCAGGAAACAGCATCATGTCACGCCAGGTCATCACGAAAGTCGGTTGGCTGCGAGCGTTGTTGCTCAGCATCGCGGCGTTGGCCGTCTTTGCGGACACGACGTTCGGAGCGGTGCGGGTCGGGTTTCGCAACAACCGCAACTCCCGGTCAAACCGATCCAATCGCACGCTGCGTCCCAGCGCGTTGAGCGGAGCGACCTCGGCCGCGCGGCAAGCGCAGTCAGCGTTGAATGCGGCTCGCGCGGAGCAGGCGGCGGCTCAACGGAATCTCGCCAGCGCGAGTTCCACCGCGAAGGCTCGCCACGACAACTCTTCATCGCGCGATTCGGGGCGCGAGGAATCCCAAAAAGCCGAAGCCGCGCACGACGCGGCCAAGGACGAAGTGCTTGCGAAACTGCGGCAGAACAACGCCGAATACACGGCGGCTCAGGCCAAATTGAAGGATGCCGAAACGCGACTGAAAACTTCGTCGGACTCGGCGCTCAAATCGGAAGCGCGGCAACTGCGGCTCGACGTTTCGAGCATCGAGTCCATCGCATTCGCCAAAGACAGCGCGGTCCAAGCCGCGCAGAACAAACGAGACGAGGCCAGCGCGCGGATGCAAGCTCTGCGTCGCGACAGCGAGAAATCCATCGCTCAAGATTCGAGTTTGAATCAAGCCAAAACGAACGCGGCGAAAGCCGCCACGAAAGTTCAACTCGCATCTCAGAACTACAACCGCACGGTCGCGAGTGCGAACGCCGCCGCCAACGCCGCGCGAGCCGCCGCGGTGTCTCAAGCGATACGGCCCCGATACGTCGGGTCGGGCCGCTATGGTCGAGGCTCGCGCGGCTGGGGCTATCGTGGCTCGTCCTCCCGATTCCGCAGATACCGTTGATTGATCAATTCCGCGTTTCCCCGGAACGACAAGCCCGAAGCGCCAGCGAGTGTATGAACCAGCCCGTGAGTGATGACGAACACAACTCGGCCGCTCGAATCGACCGCAACATCGTGAATGTCGATGTCCGCTGTCGTGTAGCCGACGCGCGGCACATACGCGAAGTCGTAGCCGCGCTGCGTCCAGCCGGGCAATTCCGCGTCGTCACCTTCGACCGCACCGTTGATGGTCGGCGCACGATGCGGGACGGCGGTTGCGGGAGCACGTTCGAATCGCCACATCTGAAACTTGCTGCTCATCCACAGCGTTTGCGCGTCGGCCGACGCCCACAGTCCCATGCAACGCTCAAAGGTCCGTTCAAAGACCGAGATCGAATGGTCCGGCTTGCGGCCTACGAAGAACAGCTTGCCCGCCTGATACGTCGTGAACACCAGCGAGAGCTGCGACTCGGCCAACCAATCCAGAAAATGCCGCGAGCCAAGCACATTCAGCCAAGGCTTCTGCGCATCCCCTAGCCGTTCATCCGCTCGATCGGATGCTGGCACTGCTCCCTGTCCAACGACATCAGACATGAACAAAATCCTGGTTCATGCCCGCCTGGCTAACCCGACTCGATCCAACAAGTCTTTTGCACGACCACACAATAAGCGGCCGGGATTACACGGGAAGCTCGGCCGAGTTTCTAGCATGGCTCGCGGTTTCACGACAACGAGGAATCGCCGCGTTGCCGTTCGGCGTGGTCGAACTGTTGAACGTTGTGGTGCCACTCAATCCACCGCCGTCTCGCAAATGCGTCACACCAGCGGCATCGAGTGAGCGACCATGAGTTATTCTCCGCACGGCGGAAACTGAAACATTCATCAGCCGGAACGCGCTAGCGTCCGGTTCGAACCGGGGCTAGCGCCCTGCGGCTCATGTTTCAAACCTGACCGTTTGGAGAATATCCGAAATCAATGGCTCGGCGGAGGCGCGTTCTGGAAGGCTCTGGCTCGGAACAGGAAGTCGATGATGTTGCCTTCGTGGGGTTGCATCCAATGGAGTTGGATCGTTTTCACCTCGCCGATGTTCAGGCGGTCGATGTTGGTCGCGTCGAGCAGTTGTTGCGACCACTTTTCGTCTTTCGTCAGGCACGACGCGACCAGCGTGCCGCCGATTTTCGAGAGCATGTCTTTCTGCTCGCACTTCACCACCGAGACGAACGGGAACA
>JAYVQJ010000823.1:0-5369 GCA_043777235.1 Planctomycetia bacterium | reverse complement strand
CGCGCCGAAGCCGATCGCCAAGGAACGGCCGAGTACGCCAACTTCACCCGCGACTGCTCCGGCCGCGAAGGCGGCACCGAGCAAGCCTGCTCCTGCCGCGAGCCAAGGCACGGACGACGACGATCCATTCGGAGTCGATGCCGCCGCGAACAGCCGAGCGATTCCATTGTCGCCGCGACCGGCGAAAGGGAAGACCGCGCGATTGATCTGTCCGATGTGCGAGACTCCAGGATTCGCCGCACCCGAAGTCGCCGGCAAGGAAGTGAAGTGCTGCAACGAGAAATGTGCATTGCCGGTCTTCACCGCTCCGAAGTCGGGTGGACCCGTCCCCGGCTCCGATCCCAGAACATCGGCCGCGACAGCAGCGGCCTCAATGCCCACCAAGAAGAAAACTTCGCCGGCGATTCTGATGACCGTCATTAGCACGGTGATTTTGGCTGGCGGAAGTCTGTGGTTCTTTGTGTTCAATGAGCCGGCCGGGATTAAGCCGGCTCCGGCTGTGCCTCAGACCGGCAATCAGTTGCCAGTAACGAGTACACCCGACGCCACCACAGACAAAGGAACTGAGAAACAGCCCGACGTCAAAGCCAAGCCGCGCGGCGAAGAATTGCGAGCGGCCATTCTGCCGGTGCTCGTTGACTTGTCTCGTGTGACGGACAAGAACCGCAGCAAACATTTCTGTCGACGAATGACCGCGGAAGCGTACATCGAAGCGGGAGACTTCAAGGCCGCTCGCGAGAACATCGATCAGTTATTGAATCTCTCGCCCAAGCTGCCGTTCCATCAGACGGCACCGCTGACGCAGATCGCGTGGCACGAGTTGGCCGCAGGCAACGCCGATGGAGCGAAAGCCACGCTCGACGCCGCGTCCAAAGCCGCATCGGAACTGCCGGCAGTGAGCCGTTTCACGTTTGATGCGACGACCGACCTAGCCGCCGCTCTATTCGCCAGCGGTCGAGCCAAAGAAGCTCAGACCTTGATGAAGAAGGAGAACATGCTGCCGTCCGGTTCGAGCGGCACATTCGCTGCTCTGTCTCGACGAGCGCACCTCTTGCGTTCGTTTGATTTGGACGCCGCTGCCGAATCGCTGCCGATCCTGCCGTGGAAGTCGCCGAACTGGGTCGTGGCCACGATCACGTTGGTCTTGCATGGCCAAGCGGACAAAGGGGTCGAGTGGATCAGGCTGAGTCCAGATGCGGAAACGAAGGCCGAGTGCTGGGGCGCGTGGGCCGATGCGGTGGTTGCCGCTCCGAAATCCGAAGCGGCCAGCAAGGATGATTCGATCACGGCCGCATTGAAAGACGAATCGCCGCCGACGCAGGCTCGTGTCTGGGCTCGAGTCGCCGCAGGACGATCGGCCTTGAAACAAAAAGAAGCCGCGAATCGAGCGATCGCGAATGCGGTGGCGGCGATGAAGTCTGTCGCACTGCCCACCGACTTCGTCATGCCCGAGATGAAAGAAATTCTCAAGCTCGATCTGGGTGATGTGATCGCGCCGAAGGTGAATGCGATCGCGGCCGCAGAAGTGGCTCGCGCGCAAACGTTGGCCGGACAAACTCAGCCGGCTGGCGAATCGCTGGCCGCGGCGCTGCAACACCTTCGAGGGTACGCGCCGAGCGTGCTCGTCGCCGCTCGATTGTACGATTCGACGTCGCGAGACATTGCCGCCGTCAAAGCACAGTTGAAGAAAGAATTGCAGTTGAAGACGGACGACAAAGTCATGCAGGCTCTGACAAATTATCGCGCAAAGTGTCGTTTGATGTTCGACGCGGCGAATACTCGGTTCGCGCTGCAAACAGAGCTCTTGAAAGCGGCGGTCGATTGGCCGTTGCTCGACGCCGTTTGGAATGAAGCGACCGCTCACACCGGAGAAAACACTCCGCCAGAAGCCCGCGAGGACTTTCTCAAGACGAATTTATCGGTGCGGCTCGGCCAGCGATTACGAGCGGCCGGCGAAATTGATCAAGCTCGGCAATGCGATAACGCGGTCACGACCGGCGAACTGACGGATGCTCGCGACACACTCCAACGTGAGACGGCGGACGCGGCTAATAAGGGGGATCTGAACGGCGTCGCTCAGAAGCTCAGCGACTACCAGGCCGCGAAAGCAGAAGGGGAGAAAGCTTCGACCGAAGACACCGATTGGCCACCGCTGTGGGGTCTACGTCTGGCCTGTCGACTGGCCAAAGCAGGGAAGACCGAGCAAGCGTTCGACCTCGTCAGCGGCTTCAAAGACATGCTCTGGCGAGAGGAAGGTTACGAGATGCTCACGGCCATCATCGCCAAGGATCCCGTCGCCGCCGAACCCATTTGGAAGAAGTACCGCCCCAGCTTGCTGGCACCGACTGAGAAGATCGCCATCTTCCGCGGCCTCTGCGCCGGCCTCTCCGCGTCGTTGCCGCCAAAGCCGTAAGCGTCGCACCGGCAACGTGTGCGCTCACGACTTCGAGACTTGCCAGTATTCCGGTGGCGTGAAGATGTCGGCGACCGCGATGCGAAAGTCGGGCAAGATCGGCTGAGCTGTCGCTTTGTGCCGCCACGACAAACTCCCCGTGAGTGTCTCGTATTCGCGTACCGATTTGTTTGCGTAGCCGGGACGCATCGTGTGGACCGCTTTCTCAACCGGATCGACGACCCACAACACTTCCACGCCCCAGTTCGTGTACTCGAAGATGCGGTCGCTCAGCGAGAGGCGGCGATCGTTGGACGACATGACTTCGACCACCAGCGCCGGCCGAGTTTCCGTCAGCACCTTATCGGTCTCGGCGAACAGATCGCTTCCCATGAAATAGCTGATTGCCGGAAATCGAACCGAGTCCGGATTGCGTCCGACAATCAGGCCAAGATCAAAACAGGGATAACCTTCACGATGCTCGTTCAAGTACTCGCCCAACGCCTTCGACAAATTCAGCACCGCAATCCGATGTTCCTCCTCCGGCGGCGACAGCACATCCACGCGCCCACGTACCAACTCAACCCACTGCCCACCATCGGGCAGGTCATAGCGGGCATCGTGGAAGGATTCGGCGGTGAGAAGAGCGGAGTCGATCATGGCGGAGCCGGATGAGTAGGCAGAACGCAAAAGGCAGAAAGCATCGTCGCTCTGATGCAACGGTTCGGGATGATACGCTCTCAGTGATCTGGAACAAACACGAGCAACGTGCCTTCTGCCGACTGCCTTCCAACTACCGCCATGCTCATTCGCCCATTTCAACCTGATGACTTACCAACGCTCAAGCGAATCACCGTCGCTGCGTTTGACGGCGTGTCAATTGACCAGGGGATGCAGAATCTCTTCGGCACGATTGAGGGGCACGATTGGCAATGGCGGAAGGCTCGGCATTTGGACGACGACGTTGCTCGCGATCCGAGTGGCATCTTCGTGACGGAGATCGACGGCCGCGTCGTCGGCTGCATCACGACCTGGCAAGATCGCGAGGCGGGGATTGGCCACATTCCCAACCTCGCCATTGAAGCGGACTGTCGCGGCCAAGGCTTGGGCCGCCAACTCATCGAGTTCGCGTTGCAACGTTTTCGAGACGCCGGCCTGACGCACGCCAAGATCGAAACGCTAGAGCAGAACGCCGTCGGTCAGCACCTTTACGCGTCGCTCGGCTTCCGCGAAGTCGCGCGGCAGATTCACTTCGTCGCGGAGCTGTAACGAGGTTTCGCCTCAGGCCATCAGCCGCAGGGCGCTAGCCCCGGTTTGAGAGTCCATTGACCTTCCGAACCGGACGCTAGCGCGCAATGGCACTGACTTTACTAACCCGCAGCGTCAGCGAGGGCGATGACAAGAGGTGTTTCCCTTTGTTTCCCTCGCTGACGCTGCGGGTTACTGGGGTAAAGTAAGTGCCATTGCGCCAGCGCGTTCCGGATCACAAGAATTGACACACAAGCGACGAGTGCTTACGGCTTCGGCGAGTAGTCCGTCGCCTTCATGTAGACCGCTTCGACCTTGGCGACAATCTTGCCGTCCTTCTCCGATTCATCGCGAGCCTTGTGCCATTCGGGATCGTTGCGGAATCCGTCCCAGGACTTCTTCGCCGCTTCGGGACTGGCGTGCCAGATGACGTAGATCAGCGTGTTGTTCGCCGTCTTCTCATCGGTGGGAGTCCAGTACATCACGTTCTTCATGCCGTGCTTCTCGAACAGTTTCATCGTGTGGTCCTTGAATCGAGCGTGCAGGTTCGGCAAGCGGCCTTCGAGCGTCGTGTAGGTTCGCAGTTCATAAACTCCGGTCATCTTTGGCTCCTGGCCATTTGACGGATTCGAACGCAGGGCAACGATCGCCAGCAACACGCTCAGCACGAGGCCCCACGTGGACAGTTGATTCAACTTCATGATGCGTCTCTCCTGAAAAAATGGAAATCTTCCTCGGCACACTCAACGTGTCGAGCGACAGCAGCATAAATGGCGCGGCGGCGTACCGAAACTCACCGCGCAGACACTTGTCCGTTTCGGCAATATGCTGATGCGCTGGTCGAATGGAGATCGCTCGAAGCCCAGGAGTTGGAGATCACCGTGCCCGAAGCCGACATCAACTTTGTGGAAGCCTATCGCGCCGGGCACGCCATCCAGGCACACGCCATCAAGCACGCGCTGGAGGACGCTGGGATTCCCGTCATGATTGAGAACGAAGCGCTGCAAGATGCCATCGGCGACTTCCCCCCCGGTTGGTCCTCCTCGCCACGATTGATGGTGCCCGATTCGCAGCTTGAGTCCGCTCGCGAGATCATTCGCCAGACCGACCACAGCGAGCAGACGGCCGGCCGATTGACTTCGAGCGAGACCGCCGCCTCGGTTGCCGCAGCGATGCTTGGCTGGTTTGGAGTCGCTCTCATGGCGGCCTCTGCCGCGCCGTCCGACGAAAGCGAGCAAACCGAAACGACACGCTGCTTGGCCTGCGATGCCGTCATGGCGGAGTCCGAAGAGACGTGCTCGAAGTGCGGCTGGTCTTACGAGCCAGACGACTCGGCCGAGCCACAATAACCAAGCCGCTCAAGAATCGCCGACGTCCGACTTGATGTACTTCTTGATGAAGAAAACTGCCGCACCGAAATTGGCGAGCAGGCCATGTTCGATGCGTGATGCTCGCAGGTAGCCAAGAAGTTGAGCCACATGCTCCGGTGCCGTCGCCCGAACCGCCTTCAATTCAAGGATCAGACAACCCTCAACAAACACGTCAGCGAAGTACTCGCCGAGAACAGTGCCATCTTCGTCATACACCGCCAACGGAACCTGCTGTTGCACATGGAGTCCTTTCTTTTTTAGGTTCTTCAAGGAAGTTAGTGGCTGGTCTCCGGGTTGAGTTGGAGCTTTCCGCAGAAGAAGAGAATTCGGGTGCGATAGTTTTGGAAGTTACGGAAGCC
>JAYVQJ010000822.1:0-5373 GCA_043777235.1 Planctomycetia bacterium | reverse complement strand
TGGACTTTGAGGCTTGAGGCCATCGACGCGGACGAAGCGGACCTCACCACGTTTCACATCGGTCAGGATCTCACCGTGATAGGTTTGAGCGAGACGTTCGCCGCTGAGCAGTTCGGCGATGATCTTGCGAGCGTCGTCCATCGGGATCGCGAAGCCGATCCGCTGAGCACCAGCTCGGATCGCGACGTTGATGCCGATGACTTCGCCGTCCATGTTGATCAGCGGCCCGCCGCTGTTGCCGGGATTGATGCTGGCGTCGGTTTGAATCAGGTTTTTGTAGCCCTGCTTCTCGTTGACCTCGACGTCCCGTTTCAGCGCGCTGACCAAGCCTTGAGTCGCGGTGTTTTCGTAGCCGAAGGCATTGCCGATCGCGAAGACCGTCTCGCCGAGCATCAAGTCTGAGGAGGTTCCCACGGGCATGATGGTGAGCGGTTTGGTCGCGTCCACTTTGATGATCGCGAGGTCGTGTTTCTTGTCGTAGGAAATCACGCGAGCAGTGTAGACGCTGCCGTCGGAGAGCGTGGCTCGCAATGTCTCGACGCCCGCGACGACGTGATAATTGGTGACGATGTAGCCACGTTCGTCGAGGATGATTCCGGTCCCCATGCCGTTGATCTTGCGATCCTTGCCGGACAGAAGACTGTCGGAATCGTCGGCGGGCTTTTCGCTGTGGATGTTGACCACAGAAGGCATCGCTCGTTGAATCGCTTTGACGGCGGGAGTCATCCGTAGATCGGAGGCGAAGGCCAAACTGCTGGCAATCATCGCAGCCGCACACAAACCGAAGGCGAGAGGTCGAAACAGCATGGGAGGCGAACTCTAGTCTCGAGACACAACGGGTCATTCGCGAGGTCTGTTGCCTCCGGCACAGCCTCAACTCACTGACAGAGTGCGATCCA
The DNA here is from genome assembly GCA_043777235.1 of Planctomycetia bacterium. Classification (GTDB taxonomy): domain Bacteria; phylum Planctomycetota; class Planctomycetia; order Planctomycetales; family Planctomycetaceae; genus SXKJ01. Next base: position 4,474 of record JAYVQJ010000822.1, on the reverse strand, counting down.
TGCGACTCTGTGTTCGTGTGAATCGACTCCCGCGTCGCAACGGCATCAGGTGCCACAGTGGCTCGCTTAAAACTTACCTAACTGGAACGAGGTCGGATTGTGAGGGCTTTGCTGCTCTCGGCCTGGGGGAGTCCTCACTTTGCAGGTCTCATGCAACACTTAAATCAAGTGCCGAAGCATGCTGCGATTCAGCGATCGCGATCACGTCGATGAATCGCTCAAGCCGCTTCCTTTCGACCGCTATTCGCGCTACAACCGGACCCGCTCAATCGAGTGGGCAAATCAATTCGGAAAGCCGCTCAACCTTGTTATTGAACCGCTCGATCCAACCCCGCTGAACTACGTCATAAGGTTTGCCCAGATGTCACGACGCGAACAACTCGAACAACTTCTCATTGCCGAGCCGCACGATCCGTTCCTGCGATATGGCTTGGCGATGTGCTGTGCGTCGGACGGCGAGACGGACGTGGCTCAAACACATTTCCAACAGTTGTTGGCGGATCACCCGGACTACGTGCCCGGCTATTTTCAATTCGCGCAGTTGCTCGCGCGACTGGATGAACCGGATCGAGCGAAGCCGCTGCTGCAATCTGGAATCGCCGTGGCGATTCGCACCGGCGACAGTCATGCCGCACGCGAAATGACCGAATTCCTCGCGACGCTGTGAAGTAGCGAGTTTTCAAGACGAGGTTGACCGACTCGCCGGCGCGCGATAGTTTTGAAGTGGCAAAAACAAAAGTTTTACGGCCCTGCATCCAACTTCTGGTGGATTTCGTAATGCCCAACCGCTTTCGCCAACCTCCAATCTGGCTTGTGCTTGGAGTCGTCTTCGCTGTCGGCTGTGGTAGCGGTGAAGCGACATCGACCAAGGCAACGTCAGCCGGTGGTCACAGAGGCGAGAAAGATTCAACGCCCAAAATTGTCACCACAGTCGGCATGGTGACGGACATCGTTCGCGAGGTCGTCGGTGATCACGGCCAGGTCATCGGACTGTTGAGCGAAGGAATCGATCCGCATCTCTACAAGCCGACTCGCGAAGACATGCAACAGCTCAGCAACGCGGACATTATTTTCTATGGCGGGTTGATGCTCGAAGGGCGGATGGAGGAATCGCTGAAGAAACTCCGAAGCGGCAAGCCGGTCGTCGGAGTCTCCGAATCGCTTGATCCAAAAACATTGCGGAAGCCGCCGGAGTTCGATGGGCACTTCGATCCGCATGTGTGGATGGACGTCAAACTTTGGAGTCATTGTGTCGAAGCCGTAACAGCGACGATGAACGAGCACGATTCCAAACACGCGGCCGAGTTCACCGCGAGAGCAAAAAGGTATCAGCAGAAGCTCAGCAAGTTGGATGACTATGTGCGTCAGAGCATCCAGTCGATTCCGGAGCAGCAGCGAGTACTCGTCACGGCACATGATGCGTTCGGATATTTCGCTCGCGCGTACGGCATGGAAGTGAAGTCGGTGCAGGGGATCTCGACGGAGTCTGAAGCGGGCGTCGCGGACGTGAACTCGCTCGTTGATTTCTTGGTCGATCGCAAGATCGGCGCGATCTTTGTCGAGAGCAGCGTCTCCGACAAAGGTTTGCGAGCGGTCATCGAGGGAGCCGGGAAGCGCGGCTGGACGGTCAAAGTCGGCGGCGAACTGTTCTCAGATGCGATGGGGACGGCCGGCACATACGAAGGAACCTACGTCGGCATGATCGATCACAACGCAACGACGATCACTCGCGCGCTGGGTGGCAAAGCTCCTGAAGATGGATTCCGATCGACCGAGGAGAAGCCATGAGTGCGTCACCTGTCGTCGATCATGAGGCGATGTCGGAGCCACCGACACGACTGGTCGCAGTCGGTGTGGTAAAGCCAGCATCGCCGTTGCTCGTCGAGGATGTCACGGTCGCGTATCACCGGCGGCCTGTGTTGTGGAACATCGACTATCAGGCACCCAGCGGAAAGTTGATCGCGATCATCGGCCCGAACGGATCGGGGAAGACGACACTCATCAAGGCGATTCTGGAGTTGGTGCCACGTGTGGCGGGGCAAGTGCTGATCTTTGGCGAGCCGTATCGGCAGCAGCGACATCGAGTCGGCTACGTTCCGCAGCGGACGAGTGTCGATTGGGATTTTCCGGTCTCCGCGCTGGATGTCGTGGCGATGGGGATGTATCGCAAAATCGGTTGGCTGCGGCCGGTGTCTCGCAAACATCGCGACGAAGCGAAGCAGGCGTTGGATCGAGTCGGCATGGTCGATTTCGCCCCGCGGCAGATCAATCAACTTTCGGGTGGGCAGCAGCAACGAGTTTTTTTGGCTCGCGCGTTGGCTCAGAACGCCGATCTGTATTTCATGGATGAGCCGTTCGCGGGAGTCGATGCTTCGACCGAGCGGGCGATCGTGGACATCTTGCGGCAGCTTCGCGAGTCCGGCAAGACGGTGATTGTCGTGCATCACGATTTGCAGACGGTCCATGAATACTTCGACGAAGTCGTGCTGCTCAACATGCGTTTGATCGCGGCGGGGCCGACGGCCGACGTCTTCACGCCGGACAACTTGCGGAAGACTTACGGGGGCAAGCTGGCGCTGCTCGATCAACTCGGCGAGAAGATGGCTCAACCGAGGAGCCGCTGATGTTCGCCGATCCGTTGCTCGCCGCCGATTCGTTGTGGGACTTGTTGTCCCGCGCGATTTCGTTGCGTGACTACAACACCCGTGTCGTGCTCGGCGGGACGACGATGTTGGGGATCAGCGGCGGGTTGGTGGGAACGTTCTTGATTCTGCGCAAGCGAGCGCTGGCGGCCGATGTCGTCAGCCATGCCGCGTTGCCGGGGATCGCCGTGGCGTTTCTATTGGCAGAGCGATTGGTCCCCGGCAGCGGCCGATCGACGAGCGTGTTGTTGCTCGGAGCGTTTGTGTCGGGCCTGCTGGGGATGGCGATGACGCTGGCCATTCGGCGCTGGACGCGAATCAAAGAGGACGCCGCACTCGCGATCGTGCTGGGGTTGTTTTTCGGGCTGGGGATGGCGTTGTTCACGGTCGTACAGCGCACGCGGACGGGAAACGCGGCGGGGTTATCGCATTTCATTTTCGGCAAGGCGGCCTCGCTGGTCGCGGCCGATGTGTGGCTGATTGGAATCGTGTCGGCGGTTCTGGTGTTGCTCTGCGGCGGCTTGTTCAAAGAGCTTTCGCTCCTCTGTTTCGACGAAGAGTTCGCGGCCGCGCGAGGCTATCGGACGTGGTTGCTCGACTGGGTGCTGACGTTGATGGCCGTGACCGTCACGTTGATCGGTTTGCAAAGTGTCGGGCTGTTGTTGGTCGTGGCGTTGCTGTTGATCCCGCCGACTGCGGCAAGATTTTGGACCAACGATCTGAAAATCATGTCGGCCCTCGCCGCAGTGATCGGCGGAGCAAGCTGTGCCGGAGGAGTTGTGCTGAGCGCCGCCTTTCCGAGACTTGCGGCTGGTCCAGTCATCGTGCTCACCGGTGCGGGGCTGTTCGTCGTGAGCCTGGTCTTCGGCAAAGAGCGTGGCTTGTGGCCGAGGTGGCAATCGCAGCGTCAATTCCAACAACGGATCGGCCGCAGCGATCTGCTGCGAGCGTGCTATGAACTCTTGGAGCCGATTCGTGGCTCGGACGAAACGACACAAGAATCGCTGACGACGTTCGCGATCGACGAACTCGAACTGGCCGCGATGCGACAATGGCCGGCCGGCCAGTTTCGAGATTTGCTCACAAGGTCCGTTCGTGAGGAACTGTTGATTCGGAACTCCACCGGTGGATATCGACTGACGTGGCGCGGAGCCGAGGAAGCTCGCGACGCCGTGCGACGTCACCGCTTGTGGGAAATCTATTTGCTGACTCAAACCGATCTCGATCCGCGTCTTGTCGATCGCGGCGCGGACGGCATCGAACATGTGCTCGATCCGCAACAGCTCGCGGACTTGGAACGCCAACTCGCTATCCAGTTACCTCAAGGAATTCCTCCCAGCCCGCATCCGATCGCGGGAGCGGCGGGCATCGAGATTTGAAATCGGAAATTTGAAATTGGTCATGAACTTCCTCGCCCCACTGCAAACTTGGACTCACGAAATCGACACTTGGATTGTCGTGATCGGGGCATTGGCGGCGATGGCGTGCGCGTTGCCGGGATGTTTCTTGCTGTTGCGGCAGCAGAGCTTGATGGGGGACGCGATCAGTCACACGTCGTTGCTGGGAATCGTCGCTGCGTTTTTCGTGTCGCATTGGCTAGTCGAGGCGAAAGTCATCAGCCCCGCGACCGAGTTGTCTGTCCGCCATGTGGCGATGTGCTTGGGAGCCGTTGTGGTCGGCGTGTTGTCGGCTTGGCTCGCCGAATCGTTGCAGAAGCTCGGCAACGTCGAGAGCAGCGCCGCACTGGGAGTCGTCTTTACGTCGCTGTTTGCTCTGGGGTTGCTGCTGATCCGAGCGGTTGCGGACGACGTTCACATCGACCCCGACTGCGT
>JAYVQJ010000821.1:0-5381 GCA_043777235.1 Planctomycetia bacterium | reverse complement strand
CGCGCGGCTAATTCTGGGACTTCGTATTAGACAACATCAAGGTCGTGTTGAAATGCCTGTCGCCCTCTCTGATGGCTTGCAGATCGTTCCCGGCTATCGGCTGGAGATACGTCTGGGCAAGGGCGGCTTCGGAGAAGTCTGGCGAGCGACGGGGCCGGGCAAAATCCCTGTCGCGTTGAAGATCATCGAAGTGAAAGGCTCGGCGGCCGGCGATCGCGAGTTCAAGTCGCTCGATCTGGTGCGTGAACTGCGGCATCCAAATTTGCTTCCCGTGCAAGCCTATTGGAAGCTAGATGACGACGGCCAAGTGATCGACGATGACCGCGCCCCGACGACGATCGTCATCGCGATGTTGCTCGGCGGGAAAAACCTGCGACAGCGCTTGCAGGAATGTCGCGCGGTCGGCTTGGCAGGCATTCCGCCGCGCGAGTTGTTGGAGATGATGCGTGATGTCGCCAAAGGGGTTGACTACCTCAATAAGCCGATTCATCAACACGGCGACCACCTCGTGGCGATTCAACATCGAGACATTAAGCCCGAAAATTTGATGATCGTCGGCGGCGGCGTGATGGTCGCGGACTTTGGCATCGCCGGAGTCATGGAATCCGATCGAGCACACACAACGAACTCGGCCATGACGTTCACTTACGCCGCGCCGGAGTTGTTCGATCACACCGCGACTGCTTGGACTGACCAGTACGCGCTGGCGATCACCTACAGCGAATTGCGTTGCGGTGCGTTGCCGTTTTCGCCCGGCAGCAAGATGTCGCAGATCATTCGCATTCACATGGAGGGCCTGCACGACTTCTCGAAGCTGTCTGCACGCGAGCGAGAAGTGCTGCAACGAGCGACCTCCAAGGTTCCCGAAGCACGCTATTCGACGTGCCAAGTCTTCGTCACAGAACTTGACGCCGCTGTCAAAGCGGAGGGACTGCTCGATGACGGCGAACTCTATGCGATGACAACCATCGATCGGATCGTTCCGCCGCAACAACTCGGAACTCATATCATCAAGGTGGATGGCACCGATTTGAAAACCGGGACGCAGTCGTCGTCTTCCGCGATCCCGTGCTCGGACGGTAGCGCTGCACCCGATTTGATGACGCGATCGCGACCATCGACTCATTCAGCCAATGGATCAAAACGATCGCGCATGCTATTGACCGTTGGAAGTGCCGTCGCGGTGATTGCGATCATCGGCGTCGTGGCTTGGACACAGCGACCGGATCCGCGCGAAGCAAATCCGCCGGGCACAGCGAACGGCAACAAGAGCACTGCAATCGCGACAAATTCCAACAACACGGGTTCGCAGGATTCCTCGTCGCAAACCGCACCTTCTGCAAAATGGAATGACGCCCGACGGAAAGCAGCGGCGGCGGCTCGCGACAAGAAATTCGCCGACGTCGTCAAGACGCTCGAACCTCTCTTCGAGCAAGCGGTCGCGACCTCTGATGATTATGTAATGCGCGGCAACTCATACCTCGCGCTGGCCGATGCCGGAGAATCGCCCGCCGAGAACTATGCGCGGGCCGCCGCCGACTTCGAGCGCGCCGAATTGCCGCGCGAGCAACTTCGAGCACTCACGCGACAAGGACGTTGGCTGATCGACCACAACTTCGCGAAGCAAGCGATTGCTCCGCTGCGACAGGCCCTCACGCTAAAGAGATCACCGGACGTGCAGCTCGGACTCAGCCAAGCGTTGCTCGCCAACGGCGACGCGAAAGCCGCTCGCGATGAAGCAATCATCGCTCTGACAGAGTTGCCGCCGGACTCCGATTCGGCGACTCAGGCGCGGTTGCATAACGTCGTCGCGCGAGCTTGCCTCGCTCTCGCGAAGCAGGCCGAAGCCGATCCCGAGATGGCGAAACAACTCGAACAGTTGGATCTCGAAAGTGTCAAACACTTCGGCGAAGCAATTGCTCTGGCAACTCGAAACAAGCTCGAAGAGCAGACATCCTTCGAGGAAGAGTTGTCGCGATTTCAAAAACAACCACGCATGATGGCTCGCGAAGAACGACGACAACGGACGGAACAGATCACCGCTCTGACGAAAGACCTCGAACGGTCATCCGAATCGGCGGCGAAGTGGATCGAGCTGGCGAAACTGGAACAACTCGACGGTCAAACGAAATTGGCCGCGACTCATTTCGCGCGCGGCTTCAGCTTGCAGTCGCTCGAATTTGCTCGAACGGGAAAGCTGGATGACGCGATCGAGGCCGAGCGAAAAGCGGCGGAACATGATGCGGATGTCGTACAAGTCCAGCACGCCCGCGCGTTGATCGCTTTCGGTCAGGGACGCGACAAAGAGTCGCTCGCGATGCTCGATACGGTCCTGTCTCGCACGTCGACGAAATCCACTGATCGTTGGCAAGTTCTCTCCGATCGGGGTGATGTCTATTCCCACTCGGCAGCGAGCATGTCAGGAACTCGACAGGATTGGGAAAAGGCACGAGCCGACTTCGAGGCGGCAATCCCGCTCTTATCTGCTCAAGTGACTTCGTCCAACGAGGACGCTTCCGCCTCAACGGCTCAGCGGTCGCTTGCTCGTTTGCATCACGGCCGAGCGACCACTTTGGAAGCACTCGCAATGTCGGACGTTGCGAAGCCCGACCTCGCACTGCTGCAACTGGCCGAGAAGTCATTGCTCACTGCGAGCAACTTGAATCCGCAAGAGCCTCGCTTCGCATTGTCGGCCGGCCAAAACCTGTTGCGACAAGCGAGAAACGCAGCTCCCGGTTTCTCCGAGTTGCTGGATCGAGCGACGACGTTACTGACTACCGCGACGACACTCGACGACAAACTGGCCGAGGCTCACTTTGCCCTCGGTGATTGCCAGCTCCTGCGTGGGAAAACCGTCGAAGCACGATTGGCCTTCGACAAGGCGGTCGCTTTGGCAGGCAACGAACCGGTGGAGCGGCAGGTTCAATATCTCCTGAATCAGAGTTCGGCTTACCTCCGTGTTCCGAGCAACGACACGAAAGCTCTCGCCGCCGCCGAGCGAGCGATCGCGCTGCAACGCTCGTCAGTCGCCGCTCATTTCGCACGCGGTTCGGCACTGCGAAATCTCAAACGGACGGACGATGCGATCGGTGCGTTCAACGACACGCTCTCTGCGCAACCGAAACATTCCGCCGCATTGATCGCACGCAGCCAACTCATCATCGGTCTGAAGGACGCCACTCCTAAGCAACTCGCCGATGCTCATCAAGACATCGAGACCGCACTCGCTGCGGCATCGACCAACGATCTCAAAGCCGAAGCGTTTTATGTTCGCAGCTTGTCCTCGCTGAAGTCCGCGATTGCTCAGCCCACAACGGCGGAATCGGCGTTGCTGAAAGCGCAGCGAGACCTGCTGCAAGCGGTGAAACTCATGCCCACCAACAAAGAGTATCTCGGCGAGGCCACGAGACTATTTGCTCACGCCGCCAAGTTCGACTGGAAAGACGCTCAACGCAAAGTCGAATCCGAAGCACTGCAACGGGAACTGGATGCCATCCTTCGCAAATGATGAGCTGCAAGACGTAGTTGAAGTCGTGAGACTTCAGATCAGAACTCTCACGAGTTCTGCTACTGACGACTTGTTGCAGGGACGACCGCGACGCATTCGATCTCAAACTTCAGCGACGGTGGTAGGCAGTTCGTGATCGTCGTGCGTGCCGGAAAGGGCGAGCGAAAGTACTCGCGATAAAGCTGGTTGAATTGCGGCAAATCGGCGTCATCGCGCACATAGTTGCGCGTCTGCACGACATGCTCGAGACCACATCCCGCCGCTCGCAGCACCTTCGCCATGTTTTCGAGCGACCGTCGGAATTCTCCCTCGAACGAATCGACGACGATCTTCCCAGCCGCATCCACCGAGGCTTGGCCGGAGACGAAGACCATGTCGCCGACTCTCACACACGGACTGAACGGCAAGTGCGACGTCGGAGTCTCTGGATCGCACGGATAAGTGACATTGAAAGTCATGGTGCGTCTCACGAGTCGGAAGAAACAACCGGCGAGCCGACAGTTGCTACAGGTTCGGTGGTCGGCCGCTCGATGATCGGCTGCTGCGAAGCGGCGACTCCAACCAATGGCAACGGCTCCGCCTTCGGCGGTGGACCGGGAATGTAAACTTCATCGAGCGGCGTCCCGTCATCGCTCTGTCGGAGCAGGAAGTAGATCACCGTCGTCGCCGACCAGAAGTAGCTTGCCAGAACGGCCAACCGCAGAGCGGACTGCACCTCGCTCCAAAACTCTGTTTGCGAAGTTGGAACTGGAAAAATCGAACTGGTCAGCAATGCGGCAATGTCGAAGAACCACCAGACAAAAAACCTCGTGACCAAGCCCACGGCACACGCGAGTACAATCAACCACAGAAAATACCACGGACGATTCATCACATAGCCAATCGCGCGGCTCAGTCCGTCGAAGCCGTCGCTTCCCTCGGTGCTGATGGCGGCGACCATTAGCGGCCAACTAATCGCCGTCAGGATCGAGACGAACGCCATCAGGAAACCCGCGAGTAGAGGAATCCATCCCAAAATCAAGAGCACACTGCCACTGTTTTGTCCAATCGATTGCTCGAGCCATCTGACAACGTGTATTCCTAGTGACAAGAATCCGATTCCGAGTAGCGGCAGCAACGGGCCGTACAAATAGCTTTGCCAATTTCGAAAACTCGAAACGAGCGCGGCTCCGATTGGCACTGATTCATCCCGAGCGAATCGCACGGCATTCATCCGAACGAGTGCCCCGCCAAGCGTCCCCCAAACCAGCAACGCCCACAGCAGTCGCGTCCACGACGATGCGCGACGCTCCCAACTCTCTCCGAAATGCAACAACTCGCGACCGGGACCATGCACCGACTCCAATGGCCACGCCAGCCACTCCGGAGAAGTGGGTCCAGGAAACCCACTCCAAATCACCAGACTCTCGGCGTGTTCCTGCAAGGGGAACGGGCGAAATACACCCGACTTCCGCCAGTCGTGAGAATCCCGCTCCGCATCGGGATTAAGATAATTCGATCCATACCCGTCCGGAATCACGAACGGCAGCGCATTGATCGCCACTCGTCCGGTCGAGAACACAACGACCGTCAGCAACGCCACCAACACAACTCGCACCCGCAACGCCAACTGAGCCGCTCGAAGCAGGTGCAGCCACGGCAGCACGCTGTGCCAGCGAATTGAGTCCACCGTGATGTGCTTGTCGGTCATTGTCGCCTCCTGCTAACGCCGGGTGATCGGGAATTGGCCGGGGATGATAGCCGGAGAAATGACGAATGACGAAGTCCCCGGCGAGCGGCGCGGTGGGTAGTCCACCGCGAGCGCGTCGTCAATCGACCTGCCTCACCCTATACTCCGCCCCGTCTGCTATTTCACCCCTGCCCCACGGAGTTG
>JAYVQJ010000820.1:0-5385 GCA_043777235.1 Planctomycetia bacterium | reverse complement strand
AGACGTCTCCGCGAACTCTGCGCGAAACTCTGTGATCTCTGCGTTTCAAAAAACAATTTCCAAGTGGCCTCCGTTCGTCGCGTTGTTTTCCCGTTCGAGGAAACTGGCGGCTGAGCGGACGGTTCGACATGATCTCATAAAAGGAGATCTCCATGATTCGCATTGCCGCACTCGTCGTCCTGTTACTTTCTTCCACGAGTCTTCTCGCCGCTGAAACGCCGAACGTCGTGCTGATTGTGGCTGACGATCTCGGAGCGATGGACCTTGGCTGTTACGGCAGCAAGTTTCATCGGACGCCGCATCTCGACAAGCTGGCAGCCGACGGGATGCGGTTCACGCAGTCGTATTCGGCGTGTCCGGTCTGCTCGCCGTCGCGAGCGGCCATCATGACGGGACGATACCCGCAACGATTTCAATTGACCGATTGGCTGCCAGGGCAACCCGACCGCCCCGGCCATCGACTCAATCGTCCGATGCTGCGGAATCATCTGCCGCTCGAAGCGATGACGATTGCGGAATTGCTCAAGCCAGCCGGCTACGTCTGCGCGAGCATCGGCAAATGGCATCTCGGCGGCGAAGGTTTTGATCCGACCAAGCAAGGATTCGACATCAACGTCGCCGGAGACGCGGCGGGATCGCCGCAGAGTTATTTCGCGCCGTTCAGCAAGCCGAACGGCAAAGCGATGACCGGCCTGAGCGATGCACCGGACGGCGAATACCTTCCCGACCGGCTGACGACCGAAGCCGAGAAGTTCATCACCGCGAATCGCGAGCGGTCGTTCTTTCTCTACCTGCCGCACTTCACGCCGCACACACCGCTGAAGGCCAAAGAAGAGATCGTCAAAAAGTATCCGGCGGCGAACACCTTCCGAGGCCAGCAGAACAATCCGATTTACGCCGCGATGCTCGAAAGCCTGGACGAGTCCGTTGGTCGCATCGTTGCGAAGCTCGACGAACTGAAACTTTCCGACCGCACGATCGTGCTCTTCACATCCGACAACGGCGGACTGGCCACGACCGAAGGACCGAACACTCCCGCGACCTCGAACGCTCCGCTGCGAGAAGGAAAAGGCTGGCTGTACGAAGGAGGCATTCGTGTGCCGCTGCTGGTGAAGTGGCCCGGCAACGTGAAGGGGAACAGCACGTCCGACGTTCCGGTTTGCGGCATCGATTTGCTGCCAACGCTGCGCGACGCTTGCGGCATTGAACAAGACAAAGAATCTCCCGTCGTCGATGGCGTCAGCTTGCTGGCGCTGCTGAAGCAATCGGGAACGATCGCGCGCGAGTCGCTCTTCTGGCATTACCCGCACTACGCCAATCAAGGAGGCAAGCCCGGCGCAGTGATCCGTTCCGGAGAATGGAAGCTGGTCGAGTTTTACGAAGAGGGACGCCGCGAATTGTTTCACGTCGCGAAGGATGTCAGCGAATCGAACAACCTCGCAGAGCAACAACCCGACCGCGTGCGCGATCTGTCTGAAAAGCTCGCTGCGTGGCGGAAGTCCGTCGGCGCGCTGATGCCAGAGTCGAATCCGAATTACACCCCGAACCTGCAAGCGGACAACGGCGAGATCGTGATCCCGGCTCGAACCGCCGATGTGCGCGGCTCGATGTTGCGCTACGAACCGCTGCCGCACAAAAACACGATCGGCTTCTGGGTCCGAGCCGACGATTGGGCACGCTTCGAATTCACCGTCACGAAGCCCGGCAAGTTCGAGTTGGAAGGACTCATCGGTTGCGGCAACGGTAGCGGTGGAAGCGATGTCCGCTTCGAGATTGCTCCGTCCGGTTCCGATGCGGAACCGCAAACGCTGTCGTACGTCGTGAAAGAAACCGGCGGCTTCCAAGCCTTCGTTCCAACGCCGCTCGGCGAAGTGACGCTCGATAAACCCGGCCGCTATGAACTGCGAGTCAAAGCCATCAAGAAGCCCAACGTCGCCGTCATGGACATGCGGCAGGCAAGGCTGATCCCGAAGAAATGACGTGCCTGCAAGGTGGAGCGAGTCTCCTCAATTGGAAATGCCAGAATTGGTCGTTGGTTATTGGTCGTTGGCTATTTGATTTGACGGATGACCAACGATCAATAACCAACGATCAATTTCTTCCCCATCGACGACGATGAAATTGCAGTTACGCCAGCACCCCTTCGACCACTTCGCCATGCACGTTGGTCAGGCGGCGTTGGATGCCGTTGTGGTAGTACGTCAGCCGTTGATGGTCGATGCCGAGCAGATGCAGCACCGTTGCGTGGAAGTCGTGCCACGAGACTCGATTCTCGACTGCCTTCCAACCGACCTCGTCGGTCGCTCCGTAAGCGAGGCCCGGCTTGAGGCCCGCTCCGCACATCCAAACGGTGAAGCCGTATTGATTGTGATCGCGACCCGCTCCGATCACTCCAGCCGCCGATTGCGCGAACGGAGTGCGGCCGAACTCGGAGGTGAAGAGCAGCAGCGTGTCGTCGAGCATTCCGCGCTGCTTGAGGTCGCGGATCAACGCGGCAATCGGTTGGTCGATGCGAAGCGCTTCACGCGAATGATTCTCACGCATGTCTTCGTGGCCGTCCCAGTTGATGCGCGGCGAACCGAACGCTCCGCCGGAAAACATCTGGATGAATCGCACACCCCGTTCGAGCAGTCGTCGCGCGAGCAAACAGCCGCGACCGAAATCGACGGTCGCTTTGTCGTTCAAGCCGTAGTCTTCTTGAGTCGCCGCCGTCTCGGCCGCGAGGTCCGCCACCTCCGGCACTGCGAGCTGCATCTTCGCAGCCAATTCGTAGCTGCGAATGCGAGCGACCAGCGCATCGTGTCCGGGGATTTTCGAGAGTTCTTCCTCGGCGACGTCTGCCAGTCCCGCCGGAGCCGACTTCCGCAGATGCTTTTCGTTGAGCGATCGGAGCAACGCACGCGAGGCCAACTCGGTCCGTTCGTCGATCGGCCGAGCGGGCTGCAAGTCGTCAATCGGGATGCCTCGGCTGCGAATGACAACTCCTTGATGCCGAGCCGGCAGGAACCCGTTCGTCCAATTGATCGACCCGCCGGCCGGCAAGCCGCGCGTGTCCGGGATTGTCACATAGGTCGGCAAGTTGTCGGTGTCGTTGCCGAGCCCGTACGACATCCACGCTCCGATCGTCGGGAAGCCGTTCAGTCGGAAGCCCGATTGCTCCTGAAACGTCGCTGGTGTGTGATTGCTGGTCTCGGCCCACATTGAGCGAATCAGAGTCAGCTCATCGGCGACCGTCGCGATGTGCGGCAGCAACTCAGAGACCCACAGGCCGCTCTCGCCGCGCTGTCGAAACGCCCAATCGTTTTTCCGCAGCAAGCCGACCTGTCCGAAGAACACATCCGGCCGCTCGTCCCCGCCGAGCGGCTGACCATGCCGCTTGGTAAGTTCCGGCTTGTAGTCGAACGAGTCGATCTGACTAAATCCGCCGCACGCGACGATGTGAATCACTCGTTTCGCTTTCGGAGCGAAGTGCGGCGGTGGATCGCTCGCCTCACCTGGTACGACCTCGGCACGAACGTCGCCTGCTCGCGACAAGAGACTCGTCAACGCCGCACCACCGAGACCGGTCTTGGTCCAGGAAAAGAAGCCGCGACGGCTCAGCAGCGAATCGGCGTTTACGAAGATCTTTGGTCGCTCATTCATGCGGTCACATCCATTCTCGCAGTCATTCCCAAGCTCGAGTTGCCCAGCTCATTGCAATGAAATGTAGGAATACGAACAACGCCAACGACACCCACTGCAGCGGACGTTTTCGGGATTCTGCATCAGCTATCAGCAACACCACTCCGAATAAAAACCCGCTGAACGAGATGCCTGAAAGCTGTCCGCCCGCTGCTGTCGTCAGGACTCTGTAATGCGAATACCAGACAGCTCCCGTTCCACCGTAAGAAATTGCGGCATACAAGTAGACGTAAGCACTGATCAGCGCCGAAGAGATCGCCATTGTGGGATAGCCGATCAAGAAAAGTCTCTCGCCCAAAGATTTTTCTCGCGAGTTACAAGCCTTCTCTTTTTCTTCTGTGCCGGGCGTGATGGGACGGGACGACATTTGAGGCCTCACTAGCAACCGATCACACCGTAAACGTGACCGGTTCGGACTTCCACCGCAATGGTGCCGAGTTCGGGTCGAGCAATCGAGCCGGAATGTTGTCGTCTGTCAGTTGGCGATAGCCGAGATAGCTGCTCGTGAGTCGCGGGTTGATCTCGATGAGGACCGGTTCGAGCGGGCGGTCGAGCGGCAGCACGAGGTCGCAGCCGACATAGCCAGTCAGTCCGGGCACCGCGCGGCAGGCTCGCTCGGCGAGTTGCTGCACCGCGAGAGCGGACTCTGGCGAAATGTCGGCGGGGACACGTCCACCGTGATACTGGAAGTGACCTTCACTGCGGAAATGTTGCTCTGCCACTGGGAAGACTTCGAGAACCGATCCGTCTTCGGCGATCAACAGCGCGACCGACAACGCCTGGCCGGGAATAAAGGGCTGTTGGATAAACGTCTCCGGCTCGTTCAAGCGGCCGAGTTCATGACGCGCGTTCCACAAATCGAAGCCGTCGCGAATCACGAACATGTTCTGCGAGCCGGCTCCATCGCGGCGTTTGACGATGGTTGGACCAGCCCAATGTTCCTGGGATTGTCGATCGGCCGGATTAAACGGAAGCGTCTCTGGCGTCGGGATGGACCGCTCGCGAAGCCAAGTCGCCAGCGGCAGCTTGTCGGAAGCGAGCATGACCGCTCGATCTGAGGCTCCAAGGAATCGACGAGGGGCAGCTCGCGGCGGATCGGTGTCGTTGACGAGCCGAAATTGCAGCGTCCGCTTGAGCAGTTCACCGTTTGTCTCCGGCGCGATCACCCAAACGGCGTCGCTGTCACGAACCAGCCCGCGGAACTGCGACAACTCATCGACCGCCGAATCCACGAGCCGTACCTCGCAGTGTCCCAGCGGGCACGGGCCGAGCCGTGTATCCCAGGTGGTGACGACGTGATGGCCGGGAATCTTCGCAATGTCTTCGATCAGCGCTGCCAACATCGCTTGGCCCTCGCGAGCCAACGACGTCTCCAAGTTGGCTCCCGGCCAGCCACCACCACAGACGAACTCGGACACAAAAACTTGCAACGCAATCTCCCAACGGGGGCTTCGCCCGTGGCCGATCCACGCGGGAAGCCATTTCAAACGCTGCTACGATTTGTCGCTGACTCCTGCGAGACGATGCACGACTCGCCATTCGGCAGCCGTCACCGGCTGGATCGAGAGCCTCGCTCCTTGCCGAATGACCATCATCTCGCACAGGTCGGCACAAGCTTTGAGATCGTCCCGTGTCACGGGCTTCGGAAATATTTGCAGCAACCGCACATCGACCATGAACCATGTCGGCGTATCAGGATTGCTC
>JAYVQJ010000819.1:0-5397 GCA_043777235.1 Planctomycetia bacterium | reverse complement strand
ATCGCGCCGACCTGTCGCAATCGGCGTGAGGAAATATGAGGCGCGTCGGTGCTGGCGGCAAGTTCGACGATGGCCGCCAAATCGCGACGCTGCGAGGTCTTCATCGTCTCCCAAAACGGCAGCATCGCCGGGTCGGCCAGACATTGCCGCCAATCGGAAAATGTACCGGCGGACAATTCTTGGCAGAGATCGCGAGCCAACGTTTGTGCCGCTCTGCCGTATTCCTTGGCCTGAGTTTTTCCCTCCTTGAGCAAAGCGTGAGCGGACTGCATCGCGCGGATCAATGGAGAGGTTGGCCTCACTGCGGCGCTATGTTTCAACTTGAGGAACAACCAAACGGCCATGACCGTGATCAGGCTGATCAACAGCATCGACGAGTAGACCCGCCGGTTGAACCGCCGCGGCTGATTCGTCATCGCTTCATTGAGGATATTCGACTCTTGAACGTTTTGAATGACGGAGTTGGCCAGTCGCAGAGTGTTCTCCAACGTCGGCTTCGGAGGCGGGGCATTGAGGGGCGGGACTTGCAATGGCGGCTGTGGCTGCGTCTTGATGGACTCTTGAAGCAACGGACTCTCCCAGAAACTCCGCAGCGGTTGCCCATCCACGACAAACGCCAACCGACTCTTCTTGCCGCGACTGAGGAGCGCGCTGAGGCGAATCGCCAAGATGGCGTTGTCGCCGTGCCACAGCATGCTGTTGGTCAAGAGGCTCGGATCGGCCGCGACGATCATCGTTCCCGCATCGGCCAATTTGCTGTGACCGGCGGCAATCAACGGCTGTCCGCGAGAGCGTCTCGGCAAACACGTTTCCGGAACGGTCACAAGAGTCTCCCACTTCATCCAGTTGGTGGGATGCAGCACCAACCATCCCGAGCGATTGACGATGATCTCGCTGACTCCCTTCATCAACGGATGAGACTCATTCAGATTGGACACTCGCAGACAGTCCGCATGATCTTGATACTGAGTGGCTGCGTCCTCCGAAGTGATCGGCGTCGACGTAAAACTCGCGATGCCTCCCATCGTGGCGGTGCTGTCGAGGGCTACCAGCGCCGTCCCACCGCGTGCCACAAACGTCGGAAGTTTGTCGGCGTTGGCCGCCTGAACTCGATTCAATTTGCCGATCATCACGATGACCGATTCCCGGGGCGACGCGAACGCCGCATCGAGCGAATTAATCGTCGAGAGACCTCGCTCTTCAAGCAGCATCTGGAACAGCTCATGACGAAACTGCCAATCGGCATTCGTCGCCATTCCTGCAGCGGCACCGTCAACCTTCTGCGCGAAAGCGTTCGATGCAGGAATCATCGCGAAGAGAAACAACATCAGCAGTCGCACGATTAACACGGCGCGGCAAAGCCGCAACTCACAAAGCATTTTTGCCACGGATGAAACACGGATGGAACACGGATCAGGACATTGTTTGAGATTGCCGAATCCGTGTTTCATCCGTGTTTCATCCGTGGCAAAGAATGCGGTTCTGCTGCGTCGGAAGTCAGTCTGTTTCCATCGCCCACGCCAAGAATCTTTTCGCCGCAAACAGGTTCTCAACGTTTGCAGAGCAACGAAATGCGGAACGCGCAGGGAGATCGGACTTGGTGTTGCCATGACGACTCGTCCGCCCACTGATTCATCCGAGGTGGTTGGCCCTGCTGACGTTTTCCAGTTCGCGGCGAGCGATTCCAATTTGGTCGAGAGTGAAGTCCGCGTCATCGGGGAGATAGCGAGCTTGCTCATACAAGTTCGCCAGCGACTGAATGGACGGTTGCAACGCAGGAGTCGCCTCCGCGACCTGCCGCTCGATCTCGCGATGAGTCCACCACGTCGGCACATTCACGTCCGATTGCAGCGCATACCGGTGAAAGGCTCGAACAACATCCTCGCGAGTACGAATGTCGGAGGATGGAATCGCTCCGCCAACCGTGCCCAAAACTGGGAGCGATTTCTTCTGGACGGAGGTGAGAATCTGCGGCAGGAAATACCAAGCCAATCCCAGCGCAACGACCAGCATCAGCAACGGCCCCGTCGATCGCGAACCCGCTTGTTGAGAATCCGACACACCGCTGGGTGATACCGTCGGCGATGATCGAGAGGGCGCAGGTTTCGGATTGGGCGGAGCCGACATTTCCGAGAAGAAGTCTCCGACCGATTTCATCACGTTCTCCGCCGCTGAAGGACTCGCGGGAGCAGGTGGCGGCGGAGGCGGTTGAGGGATCGCAGCCCCTGCCGGCTGCTGCGTCGCTGGAGTTGAAGTCTTGTTGGCATCTCGAACGAGATCTTCTCGGATGCCGTCGAGCATTCGGACGATGGAACTTTCAAGTCCTTTGGACGATCCCGTTCCCGCGTCCTTGTCTCCGGAGGCGGCAGCGGATGACGTTTTGGAATCGGCCCGACTTTCCTCACGAGATTGCTCCACGATTCTCCGTAGCGTCTGAGCAAATCCCTTTTCCTCCAACTCCGACCGGACATCCATTTGCGGCGGTTTCCGATTGTCACTTGGATTCGTCGGAGTCGCTTCTGGATTCAGCGGCCGCGACGTTGTTGGATACGGGCGATCTCGATTTGCACTCTCGGCACCCGCTTTGCCAACCTTTGAATTGCCGACGGACGCGCCACCTGCGGAGGACTTGTCGTTCGCGGACGACTTTGTCGAACGTGAATTCGGTGGATCAGACGACTGCGGCGGAATCGAGAAAATAGATCCGGCCATCCGCTTGGGTTTGGATTCGATCGTTTCGTTGTCGGCTTCCGAGTTCCGTGACGGACGATTCGTTTCCCGTTCGTCGGCTGTTCGACCACCACCGGAGTTCGATTCGTCATCACGATTCACAGGACCACGGCGTCCCGTGACAGATCGCTCTTTGCCGTTCGTCGCAGCGTCGCTCTTCTGCTGATCACCAGATTTCGATGGATTGCCAGAGTTGCCATCGGAAGGCGCTGCGTTTGGTTGACGGCCGCGTTGTTGAATCAAACGATTCATCAATTCCTGCAACGCACGCGTCGGCGGGAGTTTCTTTTCAACTTCGGGAGCCGCATCGTCATTTCCAGAAGACTCGTCGCCCGTTTTCTTGCCGTCGTCGGTTGAACCGCGCGGGAACGGCAAGCTTCTTGGATCGCTCGCGTCTCTTCTCGGAACCGGCTTTCCGTTCTGTGACAACTGTTCGAGTAACTTCCGTGCCTGCTCGCGAATCGCGGGGTCGGACATCATCTTGGAAATCTGTTCGGCAGAGTTCCCGTCCGGCTTGAGATTGATCGCTCCATCGGGAAGCCGATCCGTCAAGGGCTTCATCATGTTCAACAGCGACTGGAGTTGTTCGGGATCAAACTGCGGTGCCGTCGAGGATTCGCCTCCCGGTGAGCCAGCCGCCATCAGCACCTTCAATTGCTGAAGCCACAGCAACTGTTGCTTGAAATCGGCCGAGTCTCCCGCCGGCAACGAGAGCCAACGCTGCGTCGGAGTCTCCTTTGGCGAGCTTGGTGGCGAGTTAGAGCGGCCCCGTCCTTGAGCCAACGCCGGTGGGCACTCGCCGCACAGCCAGAAGGCCAAGCACAGCAATGGCCCGATTAGAGTTCGACAGTTGTGATGTTCAAGCCAACTCATGTTGTGTCGCCTTGTAAAGCAAACTGCCACTGAAGACGAGAGACAGATTCTGTTCTGTCCGACAATCAATCGCGATCACGTTACGTTGGCTTCAATTCCAAAACGGACGCTGCCGCATGAGCCTCTTCGAGCATTTGATCCGTGCTCTGCGAATCGACGTCGCGGCAGCTTGCCGTGACTTGATTGGCGATGTCGCGCAGTTCGTCTTGCCAGACCGCCTCATCTAGTCCCGGTGGCGTATGCGGCATGAACTCTTCCAGCAGCAACACGAATCGCAGCATGTGCCGAAAGAAAATTCCCTCTTGCTTCGATGCCTGCCGAGCAGACATCAGCTTGTGAAAGTCGCCACCGAATTGCAGCATCGCTCCGACGGCCCAGCACGCTTGAATCGGGACGTCAGTCACATCGGGGAACTCGGCCTGAAACAACAACCGCAGTTTCTCGGCGAGCGTCAATACGCGAGGGCGGTCCTCGTCGTCCCAGAATTCTTCTTCCTCTTCCTTGGTCATCGCGCCGAGTTCCGCCGCCGTTGCGAGTCCGCGCTGCAACAACGTCGGATGTAAGTATTCCGTGGCGAGCGGCCCGAACGGCATGAACTCGGCCCTCGGTACCCGCACATACTTCGCCGCCGAGCGGGCGATCTCCAGCACACTCTCGAACGCTTGAATCCGCTCTTCACGATTCGCCTTGCCGAGATGCTCGACCAGGAACATCCCGTAGATCGGATTGACGCTACGAAACGTCATCAACTCGGCGAGCTTCTCCGTCGGCACCGCGCGATCGGGACGATAGACCACTTCCGGAGCCGTCGTTCGACCGGTGGCCTCTTGCCGTTTTTGTTGAGCCTGTCCCAGTAAAAACTTGGCCGCAGCCGAAGTCGTAGCCGGCACACTCCGTGTGCCGTCAGATTCATTGGAGCCGCGCCCGTCAGGAAGCGGAGGCACGTCGCTGAACGCACCGCTTCCTGACGGGTGCGGCTCCTTCTCGTCACTGTCGCTCTGTGTCGCCCCTGCCACAGGCGGCTCCGGTATCAACGTCACGTACCCTCCGGCCCAAAGCGAAATCAACCGGCGGTCGAGTTCCTTCTGTGCCTCCGAGACATGCTTGCCTTCGAGCAATCGCTTGCTCACGAAATCGCGCAAGTGAATGACGTCGGGAGTGATCTCCAACAAGTACGCCAGCAGTCGCCACGGGAGCGGGCCTTGGCTCGTCAACTTGCCGGGCGGAGCGGCACGCAGCTTCTCGAATTGCTCTTTGTTCCAATACTGCTCGGTCTCGCGGCGCTTCGGCTGTTTTTTCTTCATGGCCTTCTTGGCCCGGATAAGCATCGGATCCTTCGTGTCTTCCGGGATCTGGTCGTACCGCTCTTTCCAATGCAGAATCTTGACGTCGTCCTCGTGAGCCAGCGCGTAGACGAAGCCCTCCTTGTCGAACTGCGGCCGGCCGGCCCTGCCGAACATTTGGTGAGCGGCACTCGGCTCGATCACCTTCTTCTTCCCCGGCGGACCTTTGATGAGCGACGTAATCACGACCGACCGTGCGGGCAGATTGATCCCGGCCGAAAGCGTTTCCGTGCAGACGCAGACCGAGAGCAATTTCAGTTGAAACAAATCCTCGACAATCCGTTTGTACTTCGGCAGTAACCCCGCGTGATGCACGCCCACGCCGCGAAACAAAATTTGCTTCAGCTTCGGCCCGACCCCCTTCGTCAGATCGAGCTTCTCCAGTTCCACCGCCAGCTTCTTCTGTTGCCCGTCCGCAAGCAGCGACTTGCCTTTGAGTTGCTCGGCGACC
>JAYVQJ010000818.1:0-5407 GCA_043777235.1 Planctomycetia bacterium | reverse complement strand
GTGAACGAGCAGGCTGTGTGGGAACAGATCTAATTGCAAGAAGCTGACGGCGGCGGGAGCCAGCCGATTGGGTGGATCGAACATGCGCCCGAGCGTTGCCTTGCGGCAGTCTTCGGAAAACTCCTCGTGAAGTTGGAGGTAGACCTCTGGATCAAGTCGCTCAACCTGAAAGCTGAATTGGTAGCCGATGCCTCCCGGAAACCAGAGCGATTCGTCGCGGCTGCCTCGGAGTTTCTTGTCGAAGAGCCGATCGTGTCGCGGCAGCGATTGACCTTTGGGTGCAACGATCTCGCAGACCGTTTGATTGGGCAGGCGGAACTCGAGCAGATGGCCAGCGTCGCAGATCGCGAGATGTGCCTCAACTCCGTCTCGAACGACCGAAGTTCGTTCGTAAATCGTCAACAATTCGGGATGCACGGAGCGGCCAAGAATGGCGAGATTCAGCTCCGAAACATCTGGCCTCACAAAGCTGACAGTCATGACCACACTTTCGTTGAACCCGAAACCGACGAGCGTGCGACGGCGGCGATTCTAGTAGTCCCTTTCGACGGCGCGGAAGCGGGTGAGCAGTCGATTTCACGAAGGTGATGAAGTTGGTCGTGAGCGGTGTTTCAACTCTTGACAGCTCCCTTTGAGCCGTCGGAAGCCGTCTTGTGGCGATTGGCGGACAGACCTAGCATCCGCCGCTTTTTCCGGGGGTTGGGGCAGGACATGGTCCAAGGACGGACGTGGCTGATCGCGATCTTATTGCTGGCGTTGGTCGGTCGACTGCTGACGGCTTGGGCCGTGCAGCAGAAAGTCGGCAACCAATTGTGCCTCATCGCTGGCGATGCCGAAGGATATTGGCAACTCGCTCAGCAGATCGCAGCGGGACGCAACTTCGAGTTCGCCAAACCGCCTCGTCAAGTGCATCGGATGCCCGGCTTCCCTGCCGTGTTGGCGCTGTCGATGAAGCTTTTCGGCGCGAGTCCGTTTGCCGCGCGATGTCTGCTGGCATTCATCGGAACAGCGGCGTGTGGCGCGGTGTATTTGCTCGGACGACAATTGTTCGACGAGCGAATCGGATTGATCGCGTGTGGGCTGACGGCCATCTCGCCGGTCATGGCTGGGTTCAGTGTCCTGCTGCTGAGCGAGACGCTGTTCGCGCTGACGCTCACTTTGAATCTGTGGTGCGCCGCCAAATTGCTGGATGGCAAAGTCACCCGAAGCGTGAGCGAGGACGTGGAGACATCCGACCCTCGCTCACGCTTCGGGTTACTTTGGTCCGCACTCTCCGGAGTCGGCGTCGCAATCACAACGCTCGTGCGTCCGAGTTGGTTGCTGGCGGGACCGCTGCTGGCAGTGATGGTCATCGCCTTGAGTTTCAGGAAAAAGGATTGCGGCAATCGGCCATCGGCTTACGGCCGTCGGCTCGAAGTTGTCGTGATGTTACTCGCGTTGTTCGCGACGCTGCTGCCGTGGGCGTGGCGGAATCATTCTGTCTGTGGACATTGGGTCTTCACGACGTTGTGGTCGGGGCCGAGCTTGTACGACGGATTGAATCCCGTCGCGAATGGCGACAGCAACATGACCTTCTTCGACGACGACAACCTGATGGCCAAGATGCCGGAGTGGGATGTCGATCAACACTACAAACACGCGGCATGGCAATTCGCTCGACAGAATCCGGGGCGGGCGATCGAACTGACGTTTCTCAAGTTGTGGCGCTATTGGAAGCCGGTGCCGAGTGCCGAGCAGTTCGGCGGGATTGGGCCGGCGCTACTCGTCGCGGGATTCTTTATTCCGGTCGGCGTACTGGCGATTCGAGGTTGGTGGCTTGTCCGGTCGCGACTGTGGGTATGGCTGCTCACGCTCGGACCGATCGTTTACTTCGCAGCGATTCATTCGGTCTTCGTTGGCTCACTGAGATATCGGCTGCCGGCCGAATATCCGCTGTGCGTGCTGGCGGCCATCGGATTGGTGGGATGGAAGAGCGGCAAGTGGTGAGTGGCGATTTTGAAACCTTGTCTTTCAACTCGTCACTCGCCACTCGCCACTCGCCACTTTTATGAAAACGTTCGTCAAAACACTGCTGTGGATGATCGTGCTGGTGGGGGCTGGAGCCTACATCGGACGTAAGGAACTGCTGCGCGTGTGGAACGGCCGCGATGTGGTTCTCAAGCAGCAAGTGGTGAAGACGCTGCAAAAGATGCTGCCGGATGCAACCGTCGACCTCGACGAAGTGCAGTACGACTTTGGGCACGACCTCGTGCTCAAGGACTTTTCAGTGACTCCGCCGGGCGGCGACGCGCCAATCGTGCAGTTGCCGGAAGTGGTCGTGCAAATCAACCGCGACGCGCTGATCGACCATCAGCAGTTGGAAGTGCAGAAGGTCATCGTCAAGTCGCCTCGATTGGAGATCGTGCGCGGGCACGACGGGCGTTGGAATTGGCAATCGTTCGTGCTTCCGAAGAATCAAGACGCGCTGCCGGAGTTCGTCATTGAAGACGGCACGGTCGTCGTGCGTGTCGAGCAGGCTCCGGGCATCCCGCCGGGCGTACTGACGCTCGAGCATGTCGACATTCACTTGCTGCCGTCCGGTCGGCGTCAGTTTCAGATCACGGCGACGTCACGTTGCGAACATACCGACGGCATCAAGCTGCATGGCCGTTGGCACATCGACGAACAGACGGGGCAACTCGACGGTGAGTTTACGCGGATCACCGCCGGTCAGGAGTTGGTCGGCGTCGTAGCGAGTTTCGTCCCCGAAGCTCGCACGAAGCTGGCCGAGTGGGAAGCGAAGTTGCTCGCGATGTTGTCGACGCCAGCGGATGCCGCAGGAGGTTCGCCTTTCGCAATGCCGGCACCGGCGCAGAATCTGGGAGCGGCCGATTCGATCCTCGGATTGAAGGCGACGTTCAATGTTGCCTTCCGAGTTTCGCGGCCGGAACCGAACGCGACACCGGTGTTCCGAGTGGTGACGAAGATCATTGACGGAGAGATCACGAATCCCGCGCTGCCGTTTCCTCTGCAAGGTTTGCGAGGGGACTTGTACGCCGACAACGACCGGTTCGTCGTGAAGGAACTGACCGCTCACAACGGTACCACGAGGTTGAAACTCAATGGCGAGTTGTCGGATCGCGAAGCGGGGTATCCCGGCAAGCTTGAAATCCATGTTGAAAACATCGTCTGCGATCAGCGGCTGAGAAGCCGATTGTCGGCGGGCTTTGGTCGCAATTACGACGCACATCATCCGATCGGTGATCTGAGCCTGCACGCATTTCTGGTGCATGAAGGTGGGCGCTGGCGGCACGAAGGCCTGCTGGTCACTGCGAAGGATTGCTCGGTCAAGCACGACGCATTCGCGTATCCGATCGAGCACGTCAACGGCTCGATCACGCAGCAGGGCCGCGAATTGATCATCGACATGCAGGGGATCGCAGGCGGACGACCGATCACGCTCGAGGGGACGGTGTCCAATCCGGGGCCGAACGCGACGATCCTGCTCAATGTGCGCACTTCGGACATGCCGATCGACCGGACATTTCTCGACGCCTGCAATCCGCAGATTCGCGACGCTATTCAGAAGATGCGGCTGACCGGTTTGATCGACGGGACCGTGCGGCTGACGAAAGCTCCGCAACAGCCGTTTATTCCGACCATCGACGCTGTCCTGCGCAACGGGACAATGAACTACGAGGCATTTCGTTACCCGGTCACCGGCATCACCGGACGATTGACGGCGATTGGCCCGAATTTCGAGTTCAAGGAACTGCTCGGTCGAAATGGCGACTCCCGCATCGCCGCCGAAGGCAGCTACAGCAAGGTGAACGCGACTGTCGGCGAGTTGAAGATGCGAATCGTCACACAAGCGACGCCGCTCGACAAAACGTTGTTCGACGCCGTCCCCGCATCGGTGCAGCGAGTCTGGAACGAATTCCGGCCGACCGGCTTCGTGGATGTCGTGACCGCCGTGCATTGGGTGACGGGACAGCCGACTCAAATTCGGATGCCGAGCATCGAGCTGACCAAGGGAAGCCTGTCGCTCAGGATGTTGCCGTATCAGTTGAAGGATCTGCGAGCCAGCTTTTCCTATGAACCCGATAAGAACGGCCTACCGAGAGTCATTGCCAAGTCGTTCGAAGCTCGGCACGGTGAGACGATGATCGCGGCCGCTGGCTATTCAATGACCGAACTGGATGGCAGTTGGCGCGCTCACTGCGACAAATTCACGATCGACAATCTGGCACCTAACCAAGAGTTGCTCGAATCGCTCTCTCAGTTGGCCGGATTGAAGCAGCTCTTCGCGAGTCTCGATCCGAAGCAGACGCTGAGGCTCGATGGTGTCATGGATTTTCGAGGCACGTCCGATCCCGGCGACCCAATCACTGCTGCCTGGGACATGGACACCTACTTCTCCGGCGGCACGATTCACACGGGGCTCGACTTCAAAAAACTGCGAGGCAAAGTGAACTCGATCGGCGATTGGGATGGCGAGCAAGCGCGGATTCGTGGCAAGGTCGATTTCGCGTCGGCTCGAATTCTCGATTACGACCTCAGCGACATCACCGGCCCGTTCCGAGTCGTGAAGGGAACGCTGCTGTTCGGTGCCGGAGATTCTCAGAAAGTCCCGCCGCTGATCGCGCAGCTGTTTGACGGCACGTTGGAACTCGACGGCGCGGCGACGCTGGCGGAATCACCCGAATATAAAATCGTTATGCGGCTGCGGAACGCGAAACTGGAACGCTTTGCGGCGCTGCATGCTCCCAAACAACGCGACATGCGAGGACTCGTCAACGGATCCGTTCAATTAGAAGGAAAGGGCAGCACAGCGAAAGGAGTCACGGGCAACGGTCGTATGGAGATCACTCGTGCCGCACTGCTCGACATGCCGGTCATGTTGAAGATGTATCAGGGCCTGAGCTTCACGCCGCCGGACGATTACACCTTCAACAAAGCGGAATTAAATTTCAAAGTCGAGGATGCCAAGTTCAAGTTCAATTCGATCGTTCTGCACGGCGATGCCATCAGTTTTGTCGGCCAAGGGACGGCGGACTTTGACAGTAACGTCCGGCTCCAGTTCTTTTCGTTCTTGCCGAAGAATCGGATCATCCCTCTCCCGATTCTCAATGAATTGATTGGAGAGGCAACCAAAGGTTGGTTTCGCGCGGACGTGACCGGCAAGCTGTCCGATCCACAGGTCAATGTGCGAGCGACCTCGCCGATTGACGACGTGCTCAAGGGACTGGGAGACGTGCCGAAGCAGATTTTCCCAATCGGCCAAGGAGCGCCGCCAAAGGGTGCGAGGAGGCAGTAAGCCTTCTGCCGACTTCGGCTGTCTGACCTACCGTAGGGTGGGACAAGCGGCGCTTCGCCGCGCCGGCCCACCAGATTCCGTGAGCCACGGAATTCAAACACGGTGTGTCAA
>JAYVQJ010000817.1:0-5419 GCA_043777235.1 Planctomycetia bacterium | reverse complement strand
CCGCACCGAGCGAGAGATCGCGTTGATGCAGGAATACCGGACGCGGCTGACGGCGGACGTGGTGACGGGCAAGCTGGACGTGCGCCCCGCCGCCGCGCACCTGCCTGGGGTTCAGTCGGACGTGTCGGACCAGTCAGACTTGTCCGACTTGTCCGACGTGTCTGACTGGTCCGACACGTCAGACTTGTCCGACGCGGCAGACGTGTCGGACAGGTCTGACCCATCCGACCTGTCCGACGACGACTCCCCCGATTCTCCGGAGGAACACCGATGAATCCTGAAGACAGCCCGCTGCTGCCACATGGCGGTTATGAACGGCTCCGCAGCTACAAGGTCGCCGAAGCCGTCTATGACGCGACGGTCGTCTTCTGCAATCGCTTCATCGAAAAGCGTTCACGCACTCATGACCAGATGGTCCAGGCCGCTCGCAGCGGCGTCCGCAATATCAGCGAAGGCAGCGGTGCGGCCGCCACATCGCGGAAGTCCGAAATGCTGCTGACCAACGTGGCCCGAGCCAGCCTGAGCGATGAACTGCTGAAGGACTACAAGAGCTACCTGATTCAGCACGGCCTGCGGGTCTGGCACAAGGACTCGCCGGAAGCTCTGACGATGCGCGAACGGCTGAAGCACGATCAGGCCCCGAATCTGCCCGTGGCGAAACCCGGGCGACCGGTCCTGACGGGACTCGCGGGGCTGGCGGACTTCGTCAGCAAAGCCGAACCTGAACTGGCGGCGAATGCCATGTTGTGTGCCGTGAATCAGGCGGCCTATCTGCTGAAACGACAACTGGAAAGCCAGGGGCGTGACTTTGTTGAACACGGCGGCTTCACGGAACGCCTGCACGCCACGCGGGTCAAGGCCAGGCAGAAGCAAGAGCAGTCGGACGGGTCGGACTTGTCTGACAAGAATGCACCGGTTTGTCCGACGTGTGGCAAGCCGATGCGGCAGCGTGTGGCGGGCAAAGGGCCCAATGCTGGCAAGGCATTCTGGGGCTGCACCGGCTATCCGGACTGCAAAGGGACACGAAAACTGTCGGACCAGTCAGACGGGTCCGACCAGTCCGACAAGGGAACAACGACATGAAAACCGACATTTCTGAACGCGGACTCGAAACTCTGATCATGCGGCACATGACGGGCGTCGATGGTCTGGCCTCCGGTGCGTCCGACTTCGTGGCAGAAGCACTCCCGGCCGATGGCGGAACCGGCTGGTTCGCCGGGCACGCCGCTGCCTACGACCGCGAGTTTGCCGTGGATGTGGAGCAGCTCTTTGCCTTCCTCAGCCAGACCCAACCCGAGGAGACCGCCAAGCTCGGCATCGGCGATTACAAGGACAAGAAAGGGATCGCGCGGCAGAAGTTCCTGGCGCGGTTACAGGGCGAGATTTCGCGACGTGGGGTGATTGACGTGCTGCGCCACGGCATCAAGCACGGCGCGCTCAGCTTCGATCTGTTCTACGGCACGCCGTCGCCGGAGAACGTCAAAGCGGTCGAACGACACTCCATGAACCGCTTCAGCATCACGCGGCAACTCGCCTACAGCCGCGAGGAGACCAAGCGGTCTCTCGATCTGTGCGCGTTCATCAACGGGCTGCCGGTGATGACCTTCGAACTCAAGAACAGCCTGACCAAGCAGACGGTCGAGGACGCCATCGAGCAATACAAACGCGACCGCGACCCGCGCGAGACGCTGTTCGCGTTTGGCCGGTGCGTGGTGCATTTCGCGGTGGACGACGCGAAGGTAGCGATGTGTACGGCGCTCAAGGGCACCAAGGGCATGGCAAAGGAGTCGTGGTTCCTGCCGTTCGATCAGGGCTGGAACGACGGCGCGGGCAATCCGCCGAACCCGGATGGGCTGAAGACGGATTACCTCTGGAAACGCATCCTCACCCCCGCGGGCCTCACCGACATCCTGGAGAACTACGCGCAGATCGTGGAAGAGGAGCATCCGAAGACCGGGAAGAAGAAACAGGTGCAAGTTTTCCCGCGCTTTCATCAGCTCGACGTGGTGCGGCGATTGCTGGCCGATGTGCGCGAGAAGGGGCCAGGCCAGCGTTACCTGATTCAGCACAGCGCGGGCAGCGGGAAATCCAATTCGATCGCCTGGCTGGCGCACCAGTTGATCGGCGTGCAGTGGTCAGACAAGTCAGACAAGTCAGACAAGTCCGACCAGTCCGACCAGTCCGACACGTCCGACCAGTCCGACGGCTTTGATTCCATCATCGTGGTGACTGACCGCCGCCTATTGGACAAACAGATTCGCGAGACGATCAAGGGCTTCGCGCAGGTCGGCAGCATCATCGGCGCGGTGAAAGAAGGCGCGGGCGTGTCGAAGACCGAGCAGCTTGCGAAGTTCCTCAAGGACGGCAAGAAGCTCATCATCACCACGGTGCAAACCTTCCCCTTCGTGCTCGACAGCATTGGCGCGGAGCACAAGGGCGGGAACTTCGCCATCCTCATCGACGAAGCGCACTCCAGCCAGGGCGGACGCACCGCAGCGGCGATCAGCGCGGCGCTCGGGGAGGCCGCCGAAGAGGCCGAGGAGACGACGGAGGACCAGATCAACCGCATCATCGCGCAGCGGAAGATGCTGCCCAACGCCAGCTACTTCGCCTTCACCGCCACGCCCAAGAACAAGACGCTGGAGATGTTCGGCATCGCGTATTCCGAAGGGGGCGAGGTGAAGCACCGGCCTTTCCACGGCTACACGATGAAGCAGGCCATCCAGGAAGGCTTCATCCTCGATGTGCTGAAAAACTACACGCCGGTGGACAGCTACTATCGGCTGGCGAAGACCGTCGAGGGCGACCCGGAGTTCGACGTGAAGAAGGCTCGCAAGAAGCTGCGGCTTTACGTCGAGAGCCACAGCAAGGCGATCCGCGACAAGGCCGAGATCATGGTGGACCACTTCCTTGAGCAAGTGATCGGCCAGAACAAGATCGGCGGCCAGGCGCGGGCGATGGTGGTGACCGGCAACATCCAGCGAGCCCTCCAGTATTTCTGCGCCTTCCGCGACTACCTCGCCGAACTCAAAAGCCCCTACCAGGCCATCGTCGCCTTCTCCGGCGAGCCGGAGTTCAAGGGCGAGAAGGTCAGCGAAGCCAAGCTGAACGGATTCCCGGGCAACGACATCGCGGACAAGATCCAGGAAGACCCGTATCGCTTCCTGATCTGCGCCGACAAGTTCCAGACCGGCTATGACGAACCGCTGCTCCACACCATGTATGTGGACAAGCCGCTCTCGGGCATCAAAGCCGTGCAGACCCTTTCGCGACTGAACCGAGCGCACCCGAAGAAGCACGACGTGTTCGTCCTCGATTTCCAGAACGACACCGAACTCATCGAGCAGTCCTTCGCCGACTACTACCGCACGACAATCCTCAGCAAGGAAACCGACCCGGACAAACTGCATACGCTCAAGAGCGAGTTGGACGGCTATCAAATTTATTCGCCGGAGCAGGTCGATGAGTTTGTCCGGCTCTATCTCGACGGTCAGATCGTGGACAAGGTTCACCCCATCCTCGACGCCTGCGTGGCCGTGTATGTGGACGACCTCGACGAGGACGGTCAGGTGGATTTCAAAGGCAAGGCCAAGGCGTTTGTTCGCACCTACGACTTCCTCGCCACGATTCTCCCGTATGGCGTAGCGGACTGGGAGAAGCTCTCCCTCTTTCTGAACTTCCTCATCCCGAAGCTCCCCGCGCCGAAGGAAGAAGACCTCGCCAAAGGCATCCTCGAAGCCATCGACATGGACAGCTACCGCGCCGAGAAGAAGGCGACGATGGCCATCGCACTGCCCGATGCCGAGGCGGAGATTCAGCCGTGGAGCATGAGCGGCGGCGGACACAAGCCCGAGCCGGAGTTGGACAAGCTCTCGAATATCATCAAGGCGTTCAATGACCAGTTCGGCGGACTGTTCAACGATCCGAACGCCGTGGAGAAGCGCATCATCGAGGTGATCCCGCCAAAGGTGTCAGCCGACCCGGCCTACCAGAATGCGAAGCAGAACTCCGACCGGCAGAACGCCCGCATCGAACACGACAAAGCTCTGAAGCGCGTGATCACGGCGATGTTCAAAGACGACGCCCAGCTCTTCAAACAGTTCCAGGACAATGACTCCTTCCGCCGCTGGCTGACGGATACGGTTTTTGGGATGACTTACGAGCAGTGAGTTTGGCTCCGTTCTCTTCTGAGCCCGCATCGTCAGCGATCCGCTCCAAGAGTCGAATCAGATCATCAATGGCCCAAGAGTCGGCTCCGTACAAACTCTCGATTTCCGCGCAGGACATCACCAGCAATTGCTCGAAGCCAAGATACCGCAGCAACCGAGGAACGTAGCAGCAGAGAGACTCGCCAATCGTTGCCAGATCCTGGCCGGAAAAAGCGGAATGCGATCTGCCTCCAGCAGCTTTTGTCTGCGTCGCACGAAATGCGTCTTGCTGCTGTTCGGGCTTCATGGTCTGGATTCGATTCGAGCGGAGTTCAATCTGCGGTCAAAACTGATTTCGTAGGTGCCAGCAGCCGGAGCCAAGCTCAAGGGAGCCGTGACGGCATTCGTCTTTCATTGACGAATCCGGCGTAGAAAGCGCGGGATTGTTCCAACGCGCATCGCGACCTCTGACCAATCTCATCGAGTGATGACTCCAGTTGCTGGAACTGGTACGACAACGGTCACGGTATCGCTGTCTGTGTTCGTTCGCTATCTGTCGAGCAGTGTCCGATGCACGTCGCATTGGACTTTCAAACCGCGAATCACTCACGGATTGGACGACCTAAAATCAGCCCGTTTTTGCGTCAATATAAAATGAGAACCGCATCCGAGTAGCCATTCGCAAAAGCCCATCGTGGTCTCAAGAGCCGCCCATCGTGGGCGGCTCTGTTCGTTTCCGGAGGAACAGTTGATGGATGAACCGTCTGAGGCAGATTCATTCCCCGCGCCGGGCGGTGAGATGCAGGCGAGTGAGAAAGTGGTCGCGTCGCGTGAGGTGACTCTGCGCGAGTTTGCTCAGGTGTTGGGCCAGTTGATGGCTCGGCGTTGGCTGCGGCAGCAATCGGAACGCTGCGAATCGGCGGAGTCAGAACGGTCTGTGAACCACTGAGTCTGGTTGTGTGCATCGAACTCGAAGGATCAATGGAATGTCGAATCAATTTGCGAAAGCACGCTGCTCCAAGCCGCTCACCGTGATCGGGCTGGAGACCACGGGCCTGAACGACTTGCTACGAGTGCTCGTACGGTTGCGCGAATTGCGATGACTGCTGCTGTTCCGAATGCCGTGGTCGATGCCTCGGCTGCGAAGAAACCCATTGCCGTGGCTGCTTGTCGGGTTGCCCCGACTGCGGCCACGACTTCTGTGAGGAGTGCTTATACGAAGTCCCAGAATTAGCCGCGCGGCGCTAGCCCCGGTTCGTGCCGCAAAAACC
>JAYVQJ010000816.1:0-5445 GCA_043777235.1 Planctomycetia bacterium | reverse complement strand
GTTGACATCTTGCAGGACCGGAACCGCTGGGCGATTCCGGTCCTGCTTTTTTGGTTGAGACCAAGTATGTCGAACGCTGATCCCGATTTGATCGTGAGCGGACTCCGCAAAGAGTACGTGACGGCGGCCGGTTCGTTGACCGTACTCAATGCGGTCGATTTATCGCTGGCTCGCGGTGACGCACTGGCCGTTACCGGCCCATCCGGTTCGGGCAAGAGTTCGCTGCTGTTCGTGCTCGGTGGTTTGGAAAGACCGACACAAGGCTCGGTCCGATTGCGAGGCCGCGACGTCTTCGCCGCGAACGAAACGGAATTGGCCGCATGGCGACAAGAGTCTGTCGGCTTCGTCTTCCAAGAGCATCATCTGTTGCCGCAATGCACGGTGTTGGAGAATGTGTTGATTCCACGACTAGCCGGGCCCGGCACGACTCCAGACGACATTACCCGCGCGACGCAATTGCTCGAACGAGTTGGTTTACAGAATCGGCTGGAACATCGTCCCGCGCAGTTGTCCGGCGGCGAACGGCAACGAGTCGCTGTCTGCCGAGCGCTCATCAATCAACCTGCGCTCTTGTTGGCTGACGAACCGACCGGCAACCTGGATCGCGAGAACGCCGATGCGATCGGCAGCCTACTCTTGGAACTCAGCCGCGATGTCGGCAGCATCCTGATCTGCGTGACGCACAGCACCGACTTGGCTTCGCGCTTTCCGCGACGTGCGGAATTGCGCGACGGACGTCTTACAACTCTCTGATTTTCATCGTTTGAAAGATTGCCATGACCGAGACCACTTCAGGCCGTCGTCATTTCGCCAGCGATAACTATTCCGGTGTCTGCCCCGAAGCGTGGGACGCGATGGCTCGCGCGAATCAGGGGCATGTCCCTGCCTACGGTGATGATGATTGGACGGCGAAAGCCGCCGACTTGCTGCGCGAGTTGTTTGAAGTCAACTGTGAAGTCTTCTTTGCGTTCAACGGCACCGCCGCGAATGCCCTCGCGCTGTCGGCGATGTGTCAGTCGTATCACAGCATCCTGTGCCACGAACTCGCACATGCCGAGACCGACGAGTGTGGTGCGCCGGAGTTCTTCTCGAACGGGTCGAAGCTGCTCGTTGTATCGGGTGAGGAGGGGCGCATTCGGCCCGAGTCGGTCTCGCACATGGTTCAGCGGCGCTGCGACATTCATTATCCGAAACCCAAAGTGCTGAGCCTGACGCAGGCCACGGAGCTTGGCACGGTTTATTCCGTCGATGACTTGCAAGCGTTGTTCGAAGTGGCACGTCGTCACGAACTGCGAGTCCACATGGACGGCGCACGTTTCGCCAACGCAGTGGCCGTGCTCGGCGTCGCTCCGAAAGAAATCACCTGGAAGGTCGGTGTCGATGTGCTTTGTTTCGGCGGCACGAAGAACGGCATGGCCGTCGGCGAGGCGATCATCTTTTTCAAGAAAGAACTCGCTCACGAGTTCGCGTATCGGTGCAAGCAGGCGGGACAGCTCGCGTCGAAGATGCGATTCCTCGCCGCCCCGTGGGTCGGAATGCTGGAGTCCGGCGCGTGGCTGCGAAACGCGACTCAAGCCAACCGCATGGCCGAGCAACTTGAAGCCGGACTCAAACAGATTCCCGGAGTCGAGTTCATCTCACGTCGCCAAGCCAATTCAGTCTTCGTGCGTTTGGGTGTCGACGTGGCAACAGCATTGCGAGCGCGCGGCTGGCGGTTCTACACGTTTATTGGAGCCGGCGGGGCGCGCTTCATGTGCTCGTGGGACACCGCCGAGTCCGATGTCGTCGCACTCGTCAACGATGTGCGCGAACTGATGGCCGCGAAGCTGTCAGCGTAGTTGCTCGCGTGCGATCGCCGATCCGTATTTGGCGGCCATTTGCCAATGCAGCTTCGCCACTCCGAGACGTTTTTCGGCTTCGGCTTTGCGAGCCAACCGCTCGAACTTCGCAGCCCGTTCGGCGGTGGACTCTGTTTCGCGAACCGGCTCTTGTGAACGATCGGCGCAGGAACGTTCGATGGACGCCGCATGACGCGCGAAGGGTGATGTGGGCGGAGCACGATCGGGGACCGAGTTCAAGATCGCCTCGTCCATCTCGCGCAGGTCGATGATCGTTACTCCGACGGACATCGAATTTGACGACCGCGACAGACCAATCGAAGACCCCGGCTGATAAAAGCCGTATCGAGATCGTCCCGATTGAGCCGACGACACGCCTCCGAGAAACGCTCGGCCGTTGTTCGGCACGACGACCGATGTCGAGACCGAAGCCGTTCCAAGAATCGGTTGCTGCACAGCAATTTGCTGGCCGAAGGCCGGAACGCTGAGCATCATGCCAACGAGAAATGTTGCCCAAAACCTGGTGTGCATCATCGACCTCTTGTTCTACGGCGGAACCGTACCGGGCGGCACAACAACCGGTGGAGTTCCCGGCGGAAGCGTGCCTGGTTGCGGCAAACCTGGGGGAAACGCACCCGTCGACTGTGGTGACGGAAAGGCGGCGGCTCCGGGGGAAGTCACTCCTGGTTGTTGCTGCGCCATGGTCTTCAAGCGGTCGATCGTCGCACTTGGGATCGAGACCGCAACATCCATGTTCGTGCCGCTGAGATTCACTTTGAGCGAGTTCAGGACGCTGTCGATTTCCGGAACCGCATCAGGCATTATGAACTTGAAGCCTTCAGCTTGTTTTTTGAGTCCGTCGATCCCTTTGGTCGTTTCCGCATGAATCTGCTGCGCGGCAGAGTCGGTCTTGCAAGTCAGCGTCGCTTTCAGGTCGATGCCGCCAGGCATGTTGACATCGAGCCGCAGCATCGAAATGTCTTTTGCGAACTTCTGCAGATTTTCATTCTGGAACGCTTGGAGTCCTGGTGGCAATGTGGCCTGTGTCGCAGTTGCGTTCTGGATCGCGACCATCGTGAAGTGCTGAGTTTTCGCGAAGTATGTCAGCAGGTTGTTGTTCTCGGGTTGGTCCTTCCGTTCGATGACACGCTCGACCCATGTGGGATCGGTCACGATGACGTGCCGGTCATCGCCGAAGAAAAACGCTCCACCATTGGGCTCTGTGCTGACGTGGTAGCTGACATCCTTGTGGGTCTTCGGAGGAAACTGTTGGCGAATTTGATCCAGCGCCTTGCCGCCATACGGCTGCTTCAACCGCAAGACGAACACGGCATCTTGCAGGCCGCCACGATTTCCGCCGCCCATGCCCGGCATCCCAGGCATGCCGGGTGGCACTCCCATCATTGGATTGCCCGCCATCGGGGCCGCCTGTTGCCCGGGTCGAGCAGCATTTGGATCCACTTTGACCGCGCCGAAGACGTGTTCAACCTCGGTCAGCGGGAACCCAAAGGACTTCTCCATCTCAGCGATGCCTTGCTTCGCCTGCGGATTCTGAACGACCGAAGCCAATAGCGGCGACGCGAGCATGTCCGCAGGCCGAGCCGCAACGTACATCTCGGCATCGGTGGGAACGAACGCGATGAACTCACCCGACGCGCTGCGAATCCCTTTTGCTCCACCCGGCAGGTTCATCAGCAGATAGACCAAGCCGCCAATCAACGCAAGCGCCGCCACACTGCCGCCGATGATCGCCAAGATCGGCCCGGCGGAACTCTTCTTCGAGCGGCCTTTCTTCCCCTTCGCACCCTTCTTCGTCGAGGCACCCCCCTTCGACCGCATCGAAACTGCGTGCTGGCGGAGCATCCTCTTCTTCGTCCTGTGAGTCCTCGTCCTCGGGGGCTTTGTAGTCGTCTTCGGCCAGATCATCGAGCGCGTCGAGGAAGTCGTCGTCACTCTCCTTCTTCTTCGCCGGAGCCTTCATCGGGAACGGCTTCTTGCACTTCGGGCAGCCAATCTTCTTGCCCGCTGGCGGAGCCGCTTTGAGCTTCAACTTCACTTTGCAATGGGGACACTGGACGCTGATGGGATCGGCCATGATGGCTTCCTCGGTTCGAGGCGGAACGAATTTGACTGGATGCTACGCCCCGCGCGACCCACTCTCAAGCCGCGAGGATCGCCCAGCATCCACGCGGCGTTCGCAGTCCCGTTCCTCTTGATCCACGACGGCGACCTCGATGATCGTCTGATGCTCGCCTAAGCAACGAGACGAACGACGGCGACCGATCCTTTGCATTCTTCGTGACTTTGCGTTGAAAATCTTCCACATCGCTTGCTGGGTTAAGGTCTGCTTGAAACGATGTCTGGCCGCATTGGTTTCCAAATCTGAGAGTTCAAATTTCAAATTCCACTGAAGAAGAGGTCTACCCGTGAAGATTCGATTTGCTCTTGGCGTGTTGGTGCTTGGTCTGATCACTTCGACTGCCCGTGCCGCCGATCCCTGGATCGTGTTTGACGGAGGCGATGGGCCGGGCAAAGGGAAACACATCGTGCTGGTGAGCGGCGATGATGAGTACCGCTCGGAAGAGGCGTGCCCGCAGTTGGCGAAGATCTTGTCGAAGCAACACGGTTTCAAATGCACGGTGCTGTTTCCGATCGACCCGGCGGACGGCTCGATCAAGCCGGATCATCAGACGAATATTCCCGGCACTGAGGCTCTGAAGACGGCCGACTTGGCGGTCTTCGCGCTGCGGTTCCGCAATCTGCCGGACGAGCAGATGCAGCACGTCGTCGATTACGTCGAGTCGGGCAAGCCGGTCATCGGACTGCGAACCTCGACGCACTCGTTCAACATTCCGAAGGGACGCAAGTTTGAGAAATACACCTGGACCTTCGGCGGCAAGGACTACGAAAAAGGCTTCGGACGGCAAGTGCTCGGCGAGACGTGGGTCAATCATCACGGACATCACAACGTCGAGGGAACTCGCGGCATTGTCGCGACCGGGCAAGAATCGCATCCGATCCTGAAGGGCATCAAGACCGGCGACATCTTTGGCACGACCGACGTCTACACCGTCAACCTGCCGCTCGCCGGTGACAGTCAACCGCTGGTGCTCGGCCAAGTCACCGCGACTTTGAAAGACGACAGCAAAGCGGTCGAAGGAAAGAAGAATGACCCGATGATGCCGGTCGCTTGGACCAAGTCGTACAAAGGCGAATCGGGTAAGACCGCTCGCGTTTTCACGACCACGATGGGAGCGTCCGAAGATTTGCTGTGGGAGGGAACTCGCCGCATGATTGTCAACGCCTGCTACTGGTGCCTGTCGATGGAAGACAAGATCGCTGAGAAGTCGAAGGTCGATCTCGTTGGCGACTTCAAGCCAATGCACTTCGGGTTCGGGACGTTCAAGAAAGGCGTGAAGCCGGAAGAATTACTGAAGTGAACGATCAAAGCGGAGTGCAAAGTGCAGAGTGAAGACTGCAAAGTGCAAAGTGATTTCATGCTCGCCATTTTGCACTTTGCACTCGCCACACTACACTTTGCACTTCCCAACAAAACAACAGCCCGGTCGTCCTTGCGGATAACCGGGCTTTGTTCTTTGTCGATGCG
>JAYVQJ010000815.1:0-5449 GCA_043777235.1 Planctomycetia bacterium | reverse complement strand
CCAAATCTTCGACAGCAAGTCGAACAGTTCCGGCTCGGCGTCTTGCAGTTCGGCGCGGTTGAAGGGGTAGAAATCGTTGACGCCGAAGTAGGACTCGGTCATCTCGGCGAAGAATTCTTTTTGATTGGTTAGGCCGTAGTGTTTCACTCGCTTGCCGTTGTAGAGCAGCGCCGCGTCGCCGTGACCGCTTTGTTTGAACTTTTCGTAGGCGGCCATGATTCTTGATTCGTCGAAGTCCAGCACTTGATCGTGATAGGCGTGAGCCAGTTCGTGCAGGATGACCCACGGTTGCTCGTTGATGTTGCGTCGCGTCGGTAGGTCGGCGGCTCGTGGGAGATGCACGCACTTGGCGAGTTCGGCCGGGAATCCGTGGGCCTTCAGCCAGCCGGCGTCGGGATGATATTGCATCGCTCCGAGGTTGCCGCAGTTCAGATCGAGCACGATGGTGAAGCCCTGCAATTCCTTCAGCCGCTCGGCGGGAACGACCGCTTTGATCTCGACGAGCTTGGCTTCGAGAAACTTGAGCGATCGCGCACCGAGTGCCTCATCGGGGACGGCGAGCAAGCGATCATCGACACGGATCGTCCAGCCCTCGACGTTGCGCTCCGTGCGTGACTTGGGTTGCGGTAGTTCGGGCTTCTTGGCGGGAGGCGGTTCGTCAGCGGTGGTCGTCGCCGACATGATTGCCAGCGCGGCAACAATCAGCAGTCGTTGAATTAAGAAGTGCGGCATCGTGTGATGTCTCCAATCGGTCGGCAAACGGAGGACTGCGAAGAAAGTAGATCGGTCACTCCGTGACCGGAATGTTCGAGTCACGGAGTGACTCGTCTACTTTTCTAGGCGATCTGATTTAGCCCGTCCATTTTGCGTGCATCAGACGGGCAAGAGTGCCCATCCTACTCTGTCGCGGCTTCGATGACTTGGTTGCCAGCCGTCGAGTTTCTGAATTGTGGCGAGCATTGATCCTCGACGAACGCGAGACCGCGCCGTCAAATGCTTCGCCGTGCTGCATCGCCATCGCCGGAGCAGCCGATGTCATTGATTGAGGATTCCATGAAACGCGCATCGTTCGTTCTGTTCGGATTGCTGCTGTTCGTCGACGTGTCTGCGGCGGACGACTTCCCCGTTCCGTACAACAGCGAGAAAGACAATCCCTCACCGATCTCGCCGCAGGAGGCATTGGCGGCGATCAAGTTGCCTCCCGGATTTCGCGCGACGTTGTTCGCGGCCGAGCCGGATGTGCAGAACCCGATCGCGATGAGCTGGGATGCTCGCGGACGGTTGTGGGTCGCGGAGAACTACACCTACGCCGAGCGGACGCAGCGATTTGATCTGCGGCTGCGCGATCGGATCGTGATCTTCGACGATGCCGACGGCGATGGCCGAGCCGAGTCTCGGAAAGTCTTCACCGACAATGTGCAAATGCTGACGAGCGTCGCGATCGGGCATGGCGGCGTGTGGGCGATGTGTCCGCCGCAGTTGTTGTTCATCCCGGACAAGGATCGTGATGACGTGCCGGATGGTCCCACGCAGGTGATGCTCGATGGATTCACCGTCGCGCCGGAGAACTATCACAACTTTGCGAACGGCTTGAAGTGGGGACCGGACGGCTGGCTCTATGGCCGCTGCGGTGGCTCGTGTCCCGGTGAACTCGGAGCGCCGGGGACGCCGGACGAACAGCGAGTGCCTCTGCGTGGCGGCATCTGGCGGTTTCATCCGCAGCGAAAGATCGTCGAGGTGCTGTGTCACGGCACAACGAATCCGTGGGGCCACGATTGGGACGAGCACGGCGAGGGCTTCTTCATCAACACCGTCAACGGGCATCTGTGGCATCTGATTCCCGGCGCGCACTTCATGCGTCCGCACACGCTCGACCCGAACCCGCACAGCTACGCGCTGATCGACCAGCACGCAGATCATTGGCACTTCGACACCGGCAAAGGCTGGGCCGCGTCGCGCGATGGCTCGGCCAACGATCTCGGCGGCGGACACGCTCATTGCGGAGCGATGATCTATCTCGGAGATAACTGGCCCGACGAGTACCGAGGCAAACTTTTCACGTTCAACTTTCACGGCCGCCGGTTGAACGTCGAAAAGCTGGAGCGACACGAGTCCGGCTACATCGGCAAGCATGAACCAGACTTCGCGCACTTCGGAGACTCGTGGTTTCGCGGCATGGATTTGACCTACGGCCCCGACGGTAGCGTGTACGTCCTCGACTGGAGCGACACCGGCGAATGCCACGAAAACACCGGCGTACATCGGACGAGCGGTCGCATCTTCAAGATCACGTTCGGCGAGGCCAAGATGCCGGCTCGGAAACTTGCCGAGTTGACCGAAACCGAACTTGCATCGCTGCATCGACACCGCAATGAGTGGTTCGTGCGACAATCTCGATTGCGATTGCACGAGCGAAGCCTCGCAGGCGAGGAGCTTGCCGAAGCGACGGGGACGTTGTTTTGGGACTTCGTGGATGAACCTGATTCCGTCACGCAGTTTCGAGTGATGTGGACAAGGCGGTTGATCGGAAGTCTCAACGATTCGGACTTGCTGGGGATGTTGCGAGGCCGTGACGAACACTGCCGCATGTGGGCGATCCGATTGCTGACGGACTTTTGGCCGATCGACACGAGCGTCGGCAAACGGCCCGCGCGCGAGGAAGTGAGTCCTCCGGACGAATTGATGGAGGAGTTGATCCGCTTGGCGAGGACGGACAAGTCCGGTTTGGTTCGCCTCGCGCTGGCTTCCACGTTACGACGATTACCGGTTGATCGGCGTTCCGAGTTGGCCGCGACGTTGCTCGCACGGGCCGAAGATGCCGACGATCACAACTTGCCGTTGCTGGTGTGGTACGGGCTGACTCCGTTGGCGGACGCCGATCTGCCGGCGCTCGTGCCGTTGGCGAAAGTCTGCGAATGGCCGACGACGCGGCGGTTTATCGCTCGGCGAATTGCGGGTGAGGTCGAGAAGCAATCGAAGGTGCTGAACTCACTGCTCGAATTGGCGGCGACTCGTTCTCCGGAGTTTCAAGCGGATGTGCTGGCCGGGATGAGCGAGGCGTTCGTCGGTTGGCGAAAGGCTCCGCAGCCGCCGGCTTGGGAAGCGTTTCATGCGCGAGTCACCGCCGGTGACGACGTGAAGTTGCGAGACAAAGCTCGTGATCTGAGCGCGTTGTTCGGTGATGGGCGGGCACTCGATGAGTTAAAACAAGTCGCGCTCGACAAGGATGCGGACCTCGCGGCGCGGAAGGTTGCGTTGCAGACGTTGATCGACGCGGAGGCTCCCGATGTGCGAAAGCTGTGCGAGGAATTGCTCGGCACGCGGTTCTTGAACACGGTCGCCGTGCGCGGCTTGGCCGGTGTCGATGATCCGAAGTTCGGAGCAAAGCTCGTGAAGGCATACCGCTCATTTCATGCGCTCGAACGAGCGCAGATTCTGGCGGTGCTGGTGACTCGCGCGGTGTGGGCAGATGCGCTGCTGGACGCGGTCGCAAAAGGAAATATCCCGCGCGATGACGTCTCGGCATTTCACGCGCGGCAGATTCGCAGTCTCGACAACAAGTCGCTCAGCGAGCGGCTTAGCCAAGTCTGGGGCGAGCTTCGCGACAGT
This sequence comes from Planctomycetia bacterium, assembly GCA_043777235.1. Taxonomy (GTDB): domain Bacteria; phylum Planctomycetota; class Planctomycetia; order Planctomycetales; family Planctomycetaceae; genus SXKJ01. Next base: position 1,840 of record JAYVQJ010000815.1, on the reverse strand, counting down.
CCGGCCGACAAGCGGGAACTCATCGCGAAGCTGAAAGCGGAACTCACGCCGGAAACGCTGGCGCGTGCGGATGCGTCGCGCGGCCGAGCGGTCTTCGTCAAAGTTTGCTCAGCCTGTCACACGTTGTACGGGGAAGGAGGCCGGCGCGGGCCGGACCTCACCGGCTCGCAGCGGCAGAACATCGACTACTTGCTGGAGAACATCGTCGATCCGAGCGCGGTCGTGACGGCCGACTTTCGAGTGACGGTGCTTGAGCTTGTCGACGGCCGCGTGCTGACCGGAGTCGTCACGGCCAAGAATGAAAAAACGCTGACGCTCATCACTCAGACCGACACATTGACGATCGAACGGGACCGCATCGAAGCTCAAAAGGACTCGAAGCAATCGCTGATGGCCGACGGCTTACTGCAACCGCTGTCGGCCGAGCAGGTGCGCGATCTGTTTTCTTACTTGATGACTCGCACACAAGTCCCGTTGCCTGATACGAAGAAGTGAATTGGCGTCATCGGAAGTTTGCGGGGTTGCGGGGTACGCTCTAAGCTGACTCCGTGTCCTTCGTCTCCCGCCACGAAAGGCGATCATGGCTGAGCTGAATCCTCATCACGCCGCGTATGTCGGCAGTTTCGATCCGCTGACCCTGGGGCATCTCGACATCATCCGTCGCGGAGCCGCTTTGTTCGACAAGCTGACGGTCGGCATCGGGCTCAACCCGGATAAGCAGCCGTTGCTTCCGCCCGATGAGCGTGAGTCGCTGTGCCGGCAAGTGCTCGCGCCGTTGAAGAACGTCGAGGTGAAATGCTTCGAGGGGCTGACCGTGAACTTCGTCCGCGAGTGTGGAGCGGCCGTGATGCTGCGCGGCATGAGAACTCTGACCGACATCGAGCTCGAATTCACGCTGACGCTCGCCAACCGAGCGCTTGATCCGGCGATCGAAACGGTTTTCCTCATGGCGAGCGAAAAGTACTCGCACATTTCCAGCAGTCTCATCAAACAGATCGCGAGCTTGAGCCGAGGCAACACGGCGGAACAACTCAAAGCTTTTTTGCCGCACGAGATCATCGGTCCGCTGCTGGCGAAGTTTCCTGATCGAACACCCCAGTCACTCGCCGGAACGCGCTAGCGTCCGGTTCCCGTTTTTCCGAACCGGACGCTAGCGCGTTCCGGCTAATGGTCTCTCATTAAAACTTCACCGAAGGAATTTCATCATGGTCAAGACTGCCTCAACGATGTTGCCGCTGGGAACTGCGGCTCCTGATTTCTCGCTGCCGAATGTCGATGGACGAGTTGTCTCGCTCAAAGATTTCAAAGGCTCGAAGGGATTGCTGGTCGCGTTCATCTGCAATCACTGCCCGTTCGTCGTTCACATCCGATCCGAGTTCGCGAAGTTCGCTCGCGAGTACCAAGCGAAAGGGATCGCGATCGTTGGCATCAGCTCAAATGATGCCGCCGCGTTTCCCGCCGACGGACCCGACAAGATGAAAGCCGAAGCCGCGTCGGCCGGCTATGCGTTCCCGTATTTATTTGATGAAACGCAGTCGGTCGCGAAGGCGTATCGAGCCGCCTGCACACCGGACTTGTTCTTGTTCGACGGCAACCAGAAGCTGGTCTATCGCGGCCAGTTCGACGACAGCCGCCCGACGAACGGAGTCTCCGTCACCGGCGCACATCTGCGTGCCGCGTGCGACACGATGCTCGCTGGACGAGCGATCGAAGAGGGCCAACGGCCAAGCATCGGCTGCAATATCAAATGGCGACCCGGCAACGAACCGAATTACTTCACGGGTCAGCCGGCCGAGTGAGTCAGTGTGGGCGGACTTCGCCGAAGTCCGCAACGAACGTT
>JAYVQJ010000814.1:0-5460 GCA_043777235.1 Planctomycetia bacterium | reverse complement strand
CACCAACACCAACACGGCCACGCAAAGCCGTGGCCGTGGCACAGCCGTGGGGATTTCGTGAACTCCGACCGCAATCTATTTTTGACGCTGGTCTGCGTGCTGCTGGGCTTCGGCGTTCTGATGGTCCACAGCGCCAGCATCACGTCGCGGCCGACAGAGTTTGAGCAGGTTTATCTCTCGCGACACGCCACTCATCTGGTTGTCGGAGTGTTCGCGGCCACGCTCTGTTCGCTGTTGCCGGCTCGGTTCTGGAAGGAGCACGCGACGTGGCTGTTCGCGGGGACCGTCGTGCTGCTGGCAGCCGTGCTGATTCCGGGAATCGGGACGCGAGTAAACGACTCGCAACGTTGGATTCGGCTCGGCCCGTTTCAAATGCAGCCTTCCGAATTGGCAAAGATCACGCTGCCGCTGTTGCTCGGAGCGATGTTGGTGAAGCGGCAAGGGAATCTGCGTGGCTGGGTCGCGGGGACGATCCCGTTTGTCGTGCCGATCGCGATCGCGCTGCCGCTTGTGTTGAAGGAACCGGATCTCGGCACGGCCGCGTTCCTCGCGGTGTCGAGCGGACTGTTGTTGTTTCTCGGTGGCTGGCCGATTCGGAATTTTGCACTCGGATTGATTCCGGCGGCGGCGGTCGCGCTGACGCTCAAGCCGTATCAATGGAAACGAATCACCGACTTTGCCGCTGCGTGGTCCGACGTTGAGCAGGCGTCGTATCAGGTCAAGCAATCGCTGCTGTCGTTCGGCTCCGGAGGCTTGATGGGAGTCGGCATCGGTAAAGGCTGGCAGAAGTTGAGCTACCTGCCTGAAGCAAACACCGACTTCGTCTTCGCCGTCGTCGGAGAAGAGCTGGGCCTTGTCGGATCGTTAGGGCTCGTGCTGCTGTGGGTCGGCTTCTTCATCACCGGTTTGAGTCTGTTCCGCCAACACGATCGGCGCGGATTCGAGTACCTCGTCGGCGTGACGCTGCTTGGCCAGATGGTCTTGCAAGCGGTGATGAACGTCGCCGTCGTGACCTCGATGATGCCGACGAAAGGGATCTCGCACCCGCTGCTCAGCTACGGCGGGAGCAATTTGGTGATCAGTCTCGTGTCGATCGGCATTGTCGTAAGTCTGTCGAAGTCATCTGTCAGTGAGCCGACGACGATGCCCGATCAAGAACTGGCGCGACCCGACATTGCTCGAACAACGGCTTCCGCTGTCGCGTGATTGGTGGCGAGCGGGATGTCATGCACGTCGCAGACGCGCATCAACGCGGAGACGTCGGGCTCGTGCGGCTGAGCGGTCAGCGGGTCTCGAAAAAAGAAGACCGCGTCGATGTGCCCTTCGGCAACTCGCCCACCGATGATCAAGTCGCCGCCGTTGGGGCCGTGAGTGACACGTTCGATATCGAGGCCAAGCTGCTCGCTCAGCATCTTCCCCGTGTTGCCAGTCGCGACGAGTTTGTGTTGACGGAAGAAGTCGACGTGCGCGCGAACGAACTCCAGCATCTGTGGTTTCTTCTGATCGTGAGCGATGAGTGCGATCATGGTGTCAGGCGTCCGGGTCTGGTTTCGGCGGAGCGAATTTGATCTTCTCGACGTAGCGGATGATCGTCTTGCCGTCGGGGCCGAGCCGGCCGGTGCAGGCACCGATGGCTTTGACGACGTTGTCGAAGTGCAAATGGTGATCGGCGTCGATCTCGACTTCGATGTCGCTACTCCGCGCGGCGTTCGCTCCGCCAACCAGTTTGAGAATTTCGTCGTTGAGCCGCTGAAACGCTTTCGGATCGTTGCCGAGTTGCCGGTCGCCGAGTTTCAGATTTGCGAGTCTTCCGTCCGGTGTTGCGATCAACCGGACCTTGATGTCGGGCAGAATCTCCGCCTTCGCCGCGCCGGCTCCCGGGGGCGGCATGTTGATGTTGAAGTCACCTTCCGGCCCGACGATTCGCAGCGTGAACATGAAGAAGGTCAGCAGTTGAAACGTGACGTCGATCATCGGCCGCGTCTGCTGCTGCAAGCTCGCTGGTTCTTGCTGTTTGCTCTTCATGGGTCTTGGCCTCGGTCAGTCGACCGGCTGCTGGGCGCGCAGCGTGAACTTCTCGAACTTGCTGTCCTGCGACATCTTGATGAATTCCTGGACCTTCCCCGTCGGAACGTCCGAGTCCGCACGCACGACGATCGTGACGTCGCTCAGGTTGACTTGCTTGGCTTGATAGATGCGAGCCTCTTGTTGCAGTCGCGGGCGATACTCCTTGATGCGCAGCTCTTCACCGGAGAGAAACACGAACGGCTGCGGATCGAGTCGTGTGCCGTCTTTAGCTCGCTTGTAGCCGATGTTGACGACGAGCTGATGTTCGACTCGAACTTCCGGCGGCTTGGCCAACGCATCGGTCGGCAGGCGAACGCGCTCATCGACCTGCGTCTGGTCGAAGTTCGTGACCATCATGAAAAAGCTGATGAGCTGGAACGTGAGGTCCATCATCGGCGTCATGTCCATTTCCGCCGACGGCATGGGAGGCGATCGAAACTTCATGGCTGAACGCCGGCGACAGGAGGTTGAGCGGCAACGACGGCGATCGGCCGAGCTTGAATCCGTTTCAGCAAGTCTTCAGCCAGATGGCCGACGTCGAACATCAGACGAATGAGATGATTTCGCAGCAGGCTGTAGGCGATCATCGCCGGGATCGCGACGATCAACCCTTCGAGCGTCGTGACCAACGCGAGCTGAATTCCTTCAGCCAACTCCGACGGCTTCGGAGTCGTGCTGGAGCTGGCGATCTCGTCGAACGCCTGAACCATGCCTTGCACAGTGCCGAGCAACCCGAACATCGGAGCGGTGGTCGCGATCAGAGCCAACCAGCTCAGCCGATGTTCCAGAGCCATGTTTTCGTCTTCTCCCAAGCCACCCATCGCGGCCAGCGCTTCGTCGGGGCCCTTCTGCAACTTGGACATGCCGACGACGATCAACCGCGCCAGCAGAGATTCATCGTCCTTCGCACGGTTGTAGGCCCCCTGAAAGTCGTGGGCGGTGAGCTTGCCTTCGAACTCGGTCAGAAACTCCGGCGGCATGAACACCGACCGCCGCAGTTGCAGCAGGCACATGATGATCAGCGCCACCATGATGAAAGACTCGATGAAGACGCAGGCACCGAAGGGCCCCGAGGCGTCGATCAACCATTGCAAGAAGGTCTTGGGTACCGGCAGATCGCCGGCCGGAGCGACGGGCTGAGCGGCGACAGGCGGCACGGCGGGCATCGCCGCGTCGGGAGCATTCTGGAAGGCAACGGCCTGAGCAGCAGGGATCAGAGCACTTGCCGCCAGCACGAGAAAGAGAATCGTCCACCCAAAGGTTTGTTGACGTTGCGTTTTCTCTGGCAAGGATCGATCCAGCGACATTGGGGTCTCCGTCGTTGTTCCAAATGATGCTGGAGGATGGGCACTCTTGCCCGTCTCGAAATTGGATCACGGCAGGGACGGGCAGGAGTGCCCATCCTACTACTCTTTCTCTTTTTCTTTGGCCTTCTCCGCGTCGGAAGCGGCAGGAGCAGCAGCGGGAGCCGCCGCGCCGGTTTCGGCCTGCAGTTTCTTGGCCCATTCGCTGTTGGGGTAGGACTCCAACAAAATCTCTCGCGCTTCGGCAGCTCGGTCGGCTTGACCGATCGTGCCGGAGATTTTGGCGAGGTGATACAGCGCCTCGGCGTGCGCGGCCTTCTCCTTATGGAACAGGACCGGCACATGCAGATAAGCCAGAGCGGCGTCCTTCATCTTGTTCTGAGCTTGATAGCAGTCCCCTTGCAGAACGTAGGCAAACGCCATCGTCGCGGCTTCGTCGGTCGAGGTAGCTTTGATGACTTCGTCGATCAATTTGAGCGCTTCGTCGTGCTTCGATTGCTTCGCGAGACAAGCGGCTTGACCGACGAGTGCCTCGGCCCGGCGAGCTTTTTCGGAATCGGTTTCCGCAGTGCCTGAAGCCGCGTCGGTGAATGTCTTCGTGGCTCCCTCGATGTTGTTCTGTTTGAGCTGCATCCGGCCCACAGCGACCTTGGCCGCGATTTGGTAATCCTTCCACGGAGCTTTGCCCATGCTTTCAAACGAGGTTTGCGCCTTCGCATAGTCTCCCTTCGCACCGTAGAGCTGTCCCAGAAAGTTCTGGGACTCGTAGAAGCCGAGGTGATCGGCATTGGCTTTCAAATACGCCTCCATCTTCTTGATGGCTTCGTCGACCTTCGTGTCCGTGTCGAGTGCCTGCTTGGCCATCGTGCGTGAGATTAAGAAATCGAGGTACGTCTTCAGCTTGCCTTGCGCGTCCTTGTGGGCGTCGGTGTACGTGTCGAGCGCTTTATCGAAGTTGCCCCGTTCCTCGTCCCCCTTGGCAATCGAGAGCTTGGCTGGTTCACCTTCCCACTTGATGCTGACGATGTCGTTGGCCGGAATCTTTTGGTCGCCGCCGGCCTTGGGCTTGATCGTCACTTCCGTCTTATTGACGGTTGTGATCTCGCCCGTCACCGGCTTGCCGGTGCTGCGGACGTTGATGGTGTCGATGGCCAATAGCGGCGATGCGGTCAGAGCGATCGAGGTGGCGAGAACGCTGAGGTTTCGGAAGTGAGGCATGGTTTGAGGTCCAGGGAAACAGGTTGAAGAATTTGAAATCTCAAATCTCAAATCTGAGATTTGAAATCTGAGATTTGAAATCTGTTATTGAAAATTTCAGACGCCTTTCGGCTTGCTGGGTTTCTTAGCGGTGGATGGTCTCTTAGCGGCCGTTGGTTTTCGAGGAGCCGCGAACTCCGGCGTTTCAAACATGGGGCCGCTAGGGAGAGCATCATCGGCGGCGCTGAACGTGACGTTGTCCGCTTCGTGAGCCAATCGGACCGGACGTTTGCGGGACTTGTTCATCATCATCCAAACCGAGGCTCCGCCGCCACCGACAACGATGAGCAAAAAGATCGCGATCGACATTGCTCCGCCGCCGTTCGATTTCGATGCGGCGGCCGTTTCGGCTTTCTCTTTCTTCTTGGCGGCTTTGGCGGATTCGTTGCTGGCAGTCTCCTCCGGATTCGTGGTGGGCTTGGCGGGAGCGCTCGTGATGACGATCGTCGTCGGGCGTTCGAGCGGGCTGGGAGATTGACCGAGGTCCGATTGGATCTGGCGATACAGCCGATCGAATTTTTTCCACCAATCGTCCGGGATATCGACCGAGATGCGAACGAACGTCTCGACGACGCTCTTGGCGGTTTCCAGTTCCGCCTGTTTCTTAGCGGTCGTCGGCTGAGCCTGCCCCAGTTTCTGCCGACACAGCGAAGTGTTGTACCACGCTTCATAAAGCTTGTCGCTGAAGCGATCGCGAGTCTCCGGGCGACCGTCAGCGATCAATCGTTGCAGCCGAGTGCTGAGTTCCGTCCAACCCCAGACTTCACCTTTTTGTCCGCGCTTCTCACCCTCGACGGCCTTCTTGAGGTAGTCGGTCTTGCCCGCTTTGCCT
>JAYVQJ010000813.1:0-5466 GCA_043777235.1 Planctomycetia bacterium | reverse complement strand
GGTGCGGTCGAGTCATCGAGACCCACCGGCATCGAGGAATTGGTGGGTCACGATGACTAGACCCACCCTACGGTACTGTGTTGCAAGAAATGAGAGACCACTTGAGTCTTTCGCATCGGAGCGTATTCTCACCGCCCCTCCGAAGCAACGAGCGGTTTGCTGCGGAGTTCATTCGCCACGGAAGACCACCATGCTCATCGCCGGCCGACTTGTCAGTCCCGAAGGAATCGTCTCCGGCCAAGTCCGGATCGAAGGAGAACGCATCGTTGAAGTCGGCTCGCTGCTCGGCGTCGCCGACAAGACGTTCTCCGACGACTGTCTGATCTTCGCCGGGTTCGGCGACATCCACATTCATGCTCGCGACGATGTCAGCGGACACGAATGCCACAAAGAAGATTTCGCGACCGCCGCCCGTGCCGCCGTGCATGGCGGAGTCGTTCACGTCGCCGACATGCCGAACAATCACATCCCGCCGATCGACGATGCCAGCTACGCCGCCAAACAAGAAGTCGTGAAGCAACGCCACGTCCCGATTCACATCACGCTGTATGCCGGCATCGGACCGGGGACGAAGCCGCTGAGCTCATCGGTGCCATACAAGGTTTACATGGGCCCCAGCGTCGGCGAGTTATTCTTCCGCAAGCTCAGCGATCTCGACGAGACGCTCGCCGCGTATCGCGGCCAAGCAGTCAGCTTTCACTGCGAAGACCCGGAGCTGATGGACCTGCACCAATCCGCGCCGACTCACGAACAGCGCCGGCCACCCGAATGCGAAGTCTCCGCCACGTCGTTCGCGTTGCAGATGATCGAGAAGTACGACCTCACCGGAAAGCTGTGTCACTACTCGGTTGAGGCCGGCATCCCGCTGATTCGAGCCGCGAAAGCTCGTGGCCTGCGAGTCACCGCCGAAGTCACTCCGCATCACCTGTACTTCGACGAGTCCGACATCACCGACTCGAACCGCGGACTGATGCAAATGAACCCGCCTCTGCGAGCGATCACTGACCGCCTCGCGATGCTCGACGCGCTGCGGGAAGGGACGCTCGATTACCTCGCCACCGATCACGCCCCGCACACGCTCGAAGAGAAAGAGCGCGGAGTCTCCGGCCAGCCGCACCTCGACACTTACGGCGCGTTCGTCACCTGGCTGATCCTCAAACAAGGCTTCACGCCGGAGCAAGTCGCGACGTTCTGTTCGTCGAGGCCCGGCGAGTTCGTGAATCCGTACTGTGCCCCGCTCCGCTTCGGCCGCATTGAGCCGGGATACACCGCGTCGCTGACCGTGCTGAATCTTGCCCGTCCGCAAACGATCCGGCGCGAAGACCTCTTCACCAAATGCGGCTGGTCCCCGTTCGAGGGAGTGACGTTCCCCGGCTCCGTCGAGGCGACACTCCTGCGAGGCAAGTGGCAAGGTTCGTTGTCGTAGGACGAACGACCAAGGTAACCCGGCGGCGGCCAAGAACCGTTGATTCCAAAACCCGCCCGATCCGCCGCTCGGGTTGACCGCCTTGTTCGGCATTTCAGGCGTAGGAATAGCCCAGCGATGAAATGGAACGTACTTGAGCCTCTGTTTCTGGCCACGGCGACATTATTCGATTTGCCCCAGACAAAGTTGGGTTCTGCCCCGGATTTGCCGCCTGCCAAATACTCCATAAGCGATCGATTTCGGCGTGGTGCAACCAGAAAAGTGGGTCAACTGGCGACCAACTGATATCGGACATAGTTCCAAAGCACCAGTTGTGAACTCGCCCGTGTGGTCCATCGATGGCGTTTACAAAATTCGTAAACGTGGTTTCCGTGAGCACTGTGTTGATCTGGGCTGATGTTGGAAGCGTGGAATTCGGACGCGGAGGATTGCGCGTAACAGTGCGATTAATTCCTGGAACTTTGATTGTTGGGAGAAAAGTTGCAAGCCATGCAGGAACAGAGCGATCGACGGTCCACTTCCAATATGGAATATAGAATAGAGGATCGATCGCCTGTCCCATTTGCTCAACTTTCAAGACAAACACTCTGTGCCAAGGCAAGAATCGCTGCGCTGCAACAGGGCCCATAAATGGGTGCATATTGAAACCGTGGTTCGCATGGTTGGCTACGAAGTTGCCGTATGGATTGGGGTCGCCTGGCGCATTGATGAGCGAAGTAATGACATTCATGAATCGCGTCTGCTCGACGGGAGTCATTGTTGAAGCCCGCTTGCGAATTGCCATTTGTGATCTCCGAAGAATGATGACTTGGATGCCGAACAGTCTTATTGAGCAGCGTGCAGCCTAACCAAGACCGCACTGACGGCTAATCAAACCTGGATGCTGCAAGAGTGCCAATGAAAATGCGGGGCGTCAATCAATGCGGTTGAGAAAAGTTTGCGAACGCGATCGCGTGTTAGGCGGTGTGCAGCCTAACTCCGTTAGCAATGCACGCTGCCTAACACCGTTATTCCACAGATGGACGTGAGCAACGTCGCCAAGGGAATCCGGCCAGTCCCGTTTGAGGACGTCACCTTCCCCGGCTCGGTCGAGGCAATCTTGTTACGCGGCGAGTGGACGTAGCTCAGTTGCTCCGCAACTGAGATTCCCAATGCGTGTGGATGTCACGATCCGACGCGAAAATGGGTGCTCAGCGTTATTTGGAATGCGAGTCATGGAATGACTCGCCTACATTGCAGCCGATAGGGATGCGCTGGACCGCCAAGATCATTGGCGTCTTGCAGCACGAGAAAGAATGTGCCGGCGGAGGGTAGCGTGACATCCAGCCGCGCGTCTCGCAGCGACCAATCATCGCGAGGTGTCTTGTCGTCCCCTGGAAGATCATCCGCCGTCTCGATCAATCGTCGGCGTGCATCGAACAGCGTCAGCGTCGCATCGAGTGCCGAACCGCGTCGCGCGGCGATCACTTCGCAGACAAGTTTTTCGCCTGCTTGTCCCTCGAAGCGAAACACATCGACGTTCTGCGGTTGATGCAACGTCCCTTCGATCGTCGAGCCAAGCTCGATCGCCTGAGCCTGCGTGAATCCATCGTTCGGTTCGATTTCGGTAACGGGCGGCCGTTCATCGACGAACAGTTGATAAGCCGCGCTTGTGCCGGACGGCCCGACGACTAACAGCGCGATCTCACCCGACTTGGTTTCTTTCGGCAACTCGATTTCGAGTTCGATCTGTGAATCGCCCGCTCGATTGACGTCCTGTTTTTGTGGGACGGGGACTTTGCCTTTCGACAAAATCGTGATCGGCAGCGGAGGATCACCGATGCGGACCTCGCTTGCCTGATCGAGCCGCAATCCGCGCAGCACGACTTTGCTCTTCGTTCCCGGAGAAACTCCGAGCGGCGTGCTGAGCAACACGCGCGGCGTGTCCTCGGCCTTCTTGTCTTGCGCGGCAAGGCCGAGGCAACACAAGACAGCGCACGCGAACAACGGGGCCGGGGGCAGCAAACGTCTCACGCGAACAGCCCTCGAATCGGTTCGCCGCCGTCGAGGATTTCGACCGGGCGGCCGTCGGGCGTGTGGATGTGACGGCGTGGGTCGATGCCCAGGTGCGAATAGATCGTGAACGACACGTCGGCCGGAGCGACCGGGTTGTTGGTGACGTAGGCTCCGAGCTTGTCAGTCGAGCCGATCACTTGGCCGACCTTCACGCCGCCACCGGCGAACAGCATGGATGCGGCGGGTGCCCAGTGATCGCGGCCGTTGTCTTTATTGATCTTCGGAGTCCGTCCGAACTCGCCCATGCAGACGACGAGCGTCTCGCTGAGCAACCCGCGACTCGTCGTGTCTTCGATCAACGCCGAGAAGCCGCGATCGAATTCCGGCAGCTTCTTTTCGAGTCCTTCCCAAATTTTCGCGTGATGATCCCAACCGCCGAAGTTCACCGTCACGAATCGCACGCCCGACTCGATCAGCCGCCGAGCTAGCAGGCAGCTTTGACCAAACGTATTGCGGCCGTATCGCTCGCGGCGTTTGTCATCTTCTTTCTCGATCGCGAACGCCTCGCGCGCGGTCGGCGACAGAATCATGTCGGCCGCTCGCTGATGGAACTCATCGTAGGTGGCGATCTGGTCGTTGCCTTGCACCTTGGTCGCCAAGCCATCGACCGATTTCAACAACGCACTGCGTCGAGCGGCTTGCACGTCACTCAGCGGTTGGCCCGGCGAAATGTCGCGGACGCGATAGTTCTGCTCGTTCGGATCGCCTCCTTTGAACGATTCATAGCGGCCGCCGAGAAACGCGCTCTTGCCGAGTTCCCAAGTGAAGCTGGGATTGCGCGGCACGGCGACATACGGCGGCACGCTCCCCGAAAAGCCAAGTTGCTGAGCCGCGACCGCTCCCATCGCAGGCCAGTCACCGAACGCGGAACCGAAGCGACCGGAGAGCACCCAATTCGTTGCTGTCTCGTGATGGTCGTTGTTGTGAGCACCCGATCGGACGAGACAGACCTTGTCCATCGTCTGCGACATCATCGGCAACAGCTCGCCGACGGGAACGCCCGGCAGATTGGAGCTGATCGGCGAGTACTTGCCACGAATCTCGTCCGGAGCCTCCGTTTTCAAATCGAAGCTGTCGTGATGCGAAAGACCTCCGCCCAAATAGACGAGAATCACGGACTTCAACCGCTTGCCGCCAGCCGGCTTTGTCACCGGATCAGCTTCGGCCCGCAACAACGTCGGCAACGACAATCCGAACGCGGACAGCGAACCAACTTGCAGACAGGTACGACGAGAGAAAGAAAACGTCATCAGCTTCTTCTTGATCTCGTCGAGTTTCTCAGCCGAAATTGTTTTGGGACTGCTCATGTCACACCTCAAGTCGTTCCAAATTTGACGTGGTTGCCTTTGTCTTTACTCCGAAGGAGTTGCGTCACATAGCCCAGGGTTGCTTGCGAATGCGGGCTACCCTGGGTTCGAGAGAAGATGCCCGATCTACCCTGAAAGGGTTGGGTCATTCGGGAATCTCCGATGACGGAACCCCTTCGGGGTACATCGGCTGTTTGAATTTCTAACCCAGGGTAGCTCGCTGCGCAAGCAACCCTGGGCTATGTGACGTAATCCCTTCGGGATAAAGAAAGATGCACACTCAGCCAAACTTGGAACTACTGTCAGTGATTGAACGCGAACTCCTTCGAGTTCAGCAAGGCCCACAACAAGTCTCGAAACTTTTCCTCGCGGGTGCCGTCGCTGGTGAGCGATTGTCGCACGGCGTCTGCTTCGGCCGGTGTCGGGCGGCGAGCGAGGCAGGACACGAACAACTCTTCGACAACGAAGTTGTCATCGGTTGAGGATTTCACCAGTTCAGCCAAGCGCCCTTGCGGAGCGGAGATTTTCGAGAGGATCGCGTCGCCGTTTTGCATTTGCAGAAGTTGCGGCAAAGTGATCTCCCCTTGGCGTTCGCAGGCACAGGCGGTGACTCGATCGGAGCGGCCGAAGGTCGAGAGGAAGTACGAGTTCAAGCCGGAATCGGGAAGCTGGATCGCT
>JAYVQJ010000812.1:0-5476 GCA_043777235.1 Planctomycetia bacterium | reverse complement strand
ATCGATCGACAGAACGAGGGAGAATGTTTGCGTGCTCCTGACCTCGCGCACGAACGCTCGCAACTCGAAGAGCAGATGCGAGGGTGGACTATGTCGCTTGCCAACTCCAAGTTGCCTGCGGCGGTACGTTTGATGATCGAAACCGAACTAGCAAAGGCCACCGAACGCATCCAACTGATCGAGGCCAGCCTGGCTCGCCAATCGGGACTTGCCCAGTACGCCGAGAAGTTGCTCGACCCTGAAACGGTCATCAACCGACTCAATCGGCTCGCCGATGTCCTCGCTGCCAATAATCCGACGCGGGCCAATTTGGAGCTTTCGCTTCACATTGATCACATCAATGCCTATCCCGACGGCCGAGTCATCCTGAAGACTTGTCAGCTTGGCGCTCTGTATGACGTCGTTGATCTCTTGGCGTTGGATTTGGCTGTTGCAGAACCCTCGTCCACAGGACCGTCTCCACAAACGGCGACTCTGCGTCGCCGTGGGCGACTCCGTGTCGTCGGCGAGGATCTCGATTCAGACGACGAGTTGGAGTCCGCCAATTACTTCGCGACGGATCCGCATCGCTTTGCCGGCCTGCCCGATTCGTGGTTCTGGATCGACGAGTTCAAGATTCCCGAAAAGATTTCTTGGACCAGAAGTCACGCCATCCAGATCGCCCAATACCGCCTGGAACATCGAGCATCCCTCAGCGAGACCGCGCTGCACTTCGGTGTTTCTGCCACAACCGTGAAAGACGCCTTGCGCAAGGCGAAGAGCCAGGGAGTCGATGCGTCGGATGCCGTTCTCAAGCGTCCCAAGAAGCCTTGCTGGGCAACTCAACATGCCGGTGAAGTCGAGCAGTACATGCGCGAGTACCATCCGTGGGCGAGCCAGAAGACTGCCGCTGAGCACTTCCAAAAGTCGCTGCCAACAATCGGCAAGGCTCTCAAGATTGCCCGTGATCGACGGAGCGGGGCCACTGAGCTGAAGTGATTCTTGTCGTCTGCCGAGTGCCGTAGATCGTTCCGGGGCCGCTCAGTGCGGCCCCGGGCGTTTTCTTTCTTTTAGCCGTTGCGTAATAACTGACTATCAAATCAAGAGTTGCGTGAATCAATAATCTGCGGACGCAGTTCTTGAATTCCTCCACTGACAGTGTCCCGTACAAGCCGTAATTCGAGAATTCGTTCCACACAATTTGCAGTAGTTCGGTTCGATCGGACTCTCATCAAAATTGATAGATCGAGCGAATCCTTGAACGCTTTCGAGGTTTCAAGACTTGAGGACCGCGCTGTGGAGATTAAAGAGTTCCAACAGACGTTCTTTGACCGGGTCACGCATGTTGGCCAGACTATCCGTGTCGAGGACTTCTTCGAATGCCGACATTCCGGATAGTTCGGTACTCTGAATGATCAACTCATCGGACGGGCGGATGGTCGTGATGGGAAACGTGATTTGGACGAGCGGCAGTTCGCCGAATTCCGCGCAGCGGCCCGAACTGACTTGAAAGCGCAGGCCGTCTAAAAGCTGAGAGACCCCTGGTCGGTTCGCGATGGTCAGATGCAGCACCAGACTATGTAACAGGGTCTGTTGTAGTTCGGTGACATTTCGTCGGGCAAGCGGCGCGGCTAACAATTCACGCAGGCGTTGTGGTCCAAAGCTGGGGATGTTGACGATCCAAGTCAGCGGAGACGTCACTGTGATGGACTTCCTCTCATCACCGTTGACTGCCTGGTATTCGTACTCGGCGGGAGTGAACTCCACTGCGGAGTTCAGGATATCGAGCGGTGAATCGAAGTCTTCTCGCAAGCTGAAGGGCTTCATGCGGGCCAGAGATTTGTAGAGTTCCTGCAATTGCCGAAAGGGCTTGTCAGTATCGGTCGTTCCTTGCTTGGAGCCTCCGCGAATGAATTCGCCAAACACTTGGCGTGGCTGAATGAGCGGAGCCAGAGTCGCCAAGTGCATTTTCAACTCAGCGGTCAAAGTGTCCGCGACGGCCCGAGTCAGCTTGCGCAAGGCCAACAGTTTGGGAACATCAAATGTGTGATCCATGGAAATCCTCATCGACTGGAATCATCTCAAAGAGACGGGACAATGAGATTGAATCGTAAAGTGACAGTGGAATTCAACCGGACACCCTGGCAAGATGGTGGTTCACCTGGAGAGTTTCCGAAATGCCTCACGCACGAAAACCCGGAGGGGTCGATTCAGGCCGCGCGGAGCGGTTGACGAATGCGCTGCACTGGTTCGGTTCGGTCGTTGATCGACTGGCCGAGCAACTGCCGTGGCTGACGCCCGGTTCCTTGGGACGCAATGATCGTTCAGACCCCAATCAGCGGCGGCGGGGAAGGCAAACTCGCCGAGGCAGCGGACGTGGTCCGGCCAGCGGCGGTGAGGCTCCCCAACCGCTCGGTAAGTTACCGTCGGTACTCACATTGCCCACGCCCATCGCAGCGGATCGAGAATTAAAAGCCTCGGATTTCGAGCGTGCCGCTGGCGCATTGAACTGCGAGACGGCCTGCATCAAAGCCGTGGCCCAGGTGGAATCGAGCGGCGGTGGATTTCTGAAATCCAATCGGCCGAAGATCTTGTTTGAAGCACACATCTTCTCGAAGCGGACTCATCGGAAACACGACAAGGATCATGCCGATATTTCCAGCAAGACTTGGAACCAGTCGCTCTACAAAGGGGGCGAGAAGGAATTCATGCGACTTGAAGCGGCGATGGAGTTGGACGGGCAGGCCGCTTTGGAGTCGGCGTCGTGGGGACGGTTTCAAATCATGGGATTCAATCATGCCGCGTGTGGTTACAAGACCGTGATGGGATTCGTCCGAGCGATGTACGAGTCGGAAGGGAAGCAACTGGATGCCTTCGTGACGTTCCTGCAAAGCTCCAAGCTGGCGGCCGCGCTACGCGAGAAACGCTGGGCCGATTTCGCTCGTGGATACAACGGTCCCAGTTACGCCGCCAACAAATACGATGTGAAGCTGAAAGCTGCCTATGAGAAGTTCAGCCCTACAAAATAACCGGGCGATTTCGGATTGGCAGGGCTATTTCGGAATGAAGTACAGCACCAGTGTGATCACAAGCAGGACAGCGGCCCAACGGACGGCGTCCCAGAGGCGCGAATCCCATGCGAGCGGTTCGATCGTGCCTTGCAGGGGGATCTTTTCCAGCGCGCGTGATTCCAGTGGCACTATTAGCCGCGCCAGATCACCGGCCCATTGTCGGCGAAAATCCTCGGCGGAAATACCGATCGGGATTGGCGTATTGAGGTGTTCGGCAAACGCATTCCCGATGTCCCCCTCGAAGCCCAAGACCAAGCAGAGATACCACAACTCGGCGACGTTGGGTGTGGATGTTCTCTTCGCTTCCGTTTCCCAGTCGTAATAGAACCGCCAAGCGCGGTCGCGGGTCGCATAGTATTCCCATTCCAACGTGATGCTCTGCCATTGCGGGTTGGCCGCCGTCAGGACTTCGTCCAGCCAGAACACGAGCACTCGTTTGGAGAGGTTCCATTCATCTTCCCGCACACGGCTGCCGGATGAGGCCGCCTGGCGATCGGCTTGGTCGAGCAGCGATTTGAGGTCGCCGCGAGCCCCTTTCAACTCGGCAGTGCCCACACGAACGCGATCCACCAAGTCGATGGTGCGACGGATAATTGGATTGACCAGCAATGAGAACTCAGGCGTCATCGTGTCAACTCAGGGGGCAATGCGAACAGGGCAAAGACCATTTTCACGACTCGGCCATCGTTGAGCTTCAGTTTGATTTCGTGATTCCCATCAATGCGGCCGTCGATCTGACTGTCATTGATGCGAATGCCCATCGACAGCGTATCCTCCACGTCTTTCCAGGCGTGTGCGCGGCGATCAACTTTGAAATAAGTCCAGTTGCGGCCGGGCAAAGCTCGCGGCGCGGACGGATCGGGTTCGGGTTTCACACCGGATTGCGCGCGTGCGAAGATCAAATCGACTTGCCGCGAACTGCCGACCTTCATGTTGAAGTCGCCGCCCATCAGCTTCACGACGTCCTGGTACGGCAACGTGCTTTCCACACCGACATAGAATCCCCAGGCCGGACCGAGCCAATCTTTTTCGAGCTTCACCTGCATTTGCAGACCGGCACCAACAAACACCCGCTTGATCGGTTCGGGAGGACGGTCGTCCCCTTCGATCCAGCGCTTCACGGCCCAGAAACAGGTACCCAAGTCGTCGTGATCGTACAGCGGCAGCGACGGCATGCGGCGATCCGGCCGGAAGATTGCCAGCATGCCAGCGACCCGACACAGCTCCATGTAAGCCGTGACCGGATGGATGCCGCGGACCAGCCGCAAGTTCATCAGATAGCCCGAGGCCGTATTCAGCGAATGCAATTGGAATAGCAGTTCCAAGTCTTCGCGATGCCCGCTCTCAAACGCGACTTTGCGATCGAACATCCGCCGAGCGTCTTGTTCCACTCGGCTACCGATGAAGTTCGCCAGCGAGTCGATGATGTCGTCGCGCAGCACAGGCCAAGCATCGCAGGCCAAGAGCGGTGGGAAGTACTCTCGGTCAAGCTCCGGCGGGGCTTCTGCCCGTTCACCGCGCAGCAGCCGGAAGATCGGAATGGTCTCGTACCCCGTCAGTGAATCGGTTTCGAGCAACAGTTTCAGATTGCTCCATCGCAAATCGATGGTTTGCGGTCGGCCGGCGTCATTCTCGTCTTCAACCTCCTGAGGGATCACGTCGTAGCGGACTTCTTGATCCGTGCCGGCGGCGCTCGCGTTACTTTGTCCCAGCTTGAGGTGCGGGATCCCCAAGAACACCATCAAGCGATTCTGTCGATCAAACGCTTTCGGAGGGATGTCCAGCGGTGACAGGTTGGCGTCTTCAGGAAAACAGACTTGAGTCCCATCGCGCAGCCGCAAGTGGCATTCGCGCAACACGATTCGCCAGTTGGCCAGCGCGTCGGTGTCGATGTCGATTTTCCGAACGCCATAGGGATACGGGCTGCTCCAATCGTGCGTGCGTGTCACCAAGTCTTTCAGGCTGCGTTCCGCCGCCTGAAAATGATGAGGTCGCAGAAAGATGCCTTCCGCCCAATGAACCGCGTGGTTCGTCATGTTTGCGAGTCTCGTTGCCGAATCGTGAACGTCAGATGCATCAGGTTACGGCAACCTACAACCAGCTTCCAGCGAGTCGGGCATTCTCGAATGCGATTCATTCTTGCCGGCATGGTCGAACGGAACCAATTGGAGACTTCATGCGAAACGGCAAGTCTTTTTGGGCATAGCCTACTTGGAGTTGCTCGAGAATGGCCGAGAGATCGGCTTTCCAAACTTTGTCCTTGGGCTCCAGTTTGCTTTGAGCGATAAAGATTCGCTCGTTGGCACTCGTGAAATCTCCAGCATCCATGAGGGCCACGACATGCGATTTCCAGGCTTCACCGCGGTCCATCAAAAATATCGGGGAGAGCAACGCCACGATATTTTTGATTGACCGCGGTGAAGCCT
>JAYVQJ010000811.1:0-5484 GCA_043777235.1 Planctomycetia bacterium | reverse complement strand
GGAAGTATCGCCATGAAACGCCGAAGCTGCGGTTGGGATTTCAACTTCCTAACGCAAGTCCTTGTCGGAGAGCCACATTAGTGACCGCTGGCCCTGCGGGCGGCATGAGTCGAATTTCTTGAGTCATTATCCCCGTTTGATAGTGTACGTCGCTCATTGGAATCGCAAGATGATTGTTGAACCAATAATCATATACATTCTGTGGAACCTGGAACTGATATAGCTGGCCGAGAGGGTGGTAGTGCTGAAGGTTGGGGCTTGGGCTTGTGGAAAGTTGTCCGGAAATTCCATTCGACAGATTCCCTTGGTGGTACAGCGTCACCAAAGGCTGGTTCGCGGTGGCTTGTGGTGGGGTGAATGTTTGAGGAAGCTGAGTTGAAAAACTCGGAGTCTGAAAGCCGGGCGGCGGTGCATTCGGAAATGATGCCGCACCTTGGAATGCCTCGAGTAGAATATTGCACGCTGCGAGGTTGTCTTGGCCATTTTGGCGGGCCAATTGCCCGACCGCTGTGCTATCCCAAGGGGCGACCGTAAAGGGATTAATGTACGGCCGCAGTGGTCCGGACGGCGCTTGCCCCATCGTGAATCTGGGCGGATTCGAATGTTGCTGTAACACCACATTCTGAGCGGCCAGTTGTGATGGTGTCAGTTGTTGTTGCTGCTGCATCGCGGCGACCAAGTTTGCGATTTGCTGCGAAGCTGTCAGTGGCTGCGGCTGGACGGGATTGAACAGCGAAGGTGGTCTTGGAGTTGGCGGAACGGACGCAACCATTAGTTGTGCGAGAGCCTGCAATTGCTCAACAGTCATTTCTTCAAATGGTGTTGGTGCTGGAGCCGACGCATTCGCTGGAGCAGAAGCATTTCCTGGAGCGAAACCATTTTCCGGAGCAGAACCAATCGTTGGGGCGGAAGCCTGCAAGGACTGCTTGGTCGCGGTTGGCAGATCGTTTGGCGCGAGAGACGATAAGTACGAATCCCACGCTATTTGGCCATCGGATGTCAGACTGACAAGCACGTCATGCACAGTTTGAATTGCAGCGTTCACGCTGGCTTCGAGTTGTGAGTGTGCCAAAGATTCCGTGCCACTCCAAATCGACGAAGCCAATGTGACTGCGGATTGTTCGATTGACCGCGCACCAGACTCAGTGGAGATCCAGATGGTCGCAGCATCGGCGACCACTACTTCAAAAACTGTCCCAGCGTTGGCGACTTTTGAATCGCGAATGCCGCGTGCAGTGGTCTCGACGCCAGCATACTTCGTCCACGCGGTGGCTTCGGCGGTGGTCCAATCGGATTGGGCGTCATTCATCGCCGCAACGTAGTCTCCGTGCGGGCCGGCTTCGCTGAGGTGCCAGTCGGCGACGGCGTCGTTGTAGTCGGATTGGAAGTCGTGCAACGCATTGGCGAAGGCGGTGTTCCAATCGTGACGAGCATTGTCGACCGCCGTGTTGAAATCGGCGGTCGCGTCGTTGGCGTCGTGTTGCCAGTCGGTCGTGGCGGAGGCGACGGCCGATTGGTAGGCGTCTCGTTTGGGATCAACCGTGGTGTGCCAAGCCACTGTGGCGTTGGCTTTCGCGGTTTGGAAATCGTCATGGGCAAGTTGTTCGGCGTCATGCCAATCGTCAGCGGCGTCTTTGGCGTCGCCGTCGTATTGTGATTGAGCACTGACCTGAACCGCGTGGTATTGGACCCAAGCGGGGTTTTCGATGGCGGCGTATTGTCCCTGCGCGCCGGCTTCTCCGGTGTGCCAGTCGGAAATGGCGGTGGTCCAGGCGGTGAGGTAATCCGAGACGGCTCCGTCGTGCGCCGTGTGCCAGTCATCAATCGCTTGGTTGACGGATCCCCAATAGAAGCCGGCGGCGGTCACCTGATGTCCGTGCCAGATCGAGTAGGCTCCGTCGATCAGTCCCTGCGCGATGCCTCTGGCGGTGGATTCCGCACCGACGAACTGGTTGTAAGCGGGTTGCTCGATGCCGATGAAGATGCCCCAGGCGATGGACTCTGTCGTGATCCAATCCGACACCGCTTTGTGCATGTCTGTTTGCAACTTTGATGTGGCGATTACAAACACAGACGCATTTCCCAGCGATCCACTCACGCTTGTTTGAAACGTATTCATCGCGTTGGTCTCGTCGAGCACATACTGATCGTCGGCCCCATCGACTGCGAAAGTGTAATTGCCGTAGGCGGGATCGACGATGCCGTGATACAGACCTTCCGCGATTCCGACATCCGTGTTGTAGCCATTCACCGCGTTGGTCACCGCCGTGTCATAGGCGCTGTCGAACGGAGCCATCGTCGAGTGATACGTTCCCTCGGCCAACGCAATGTCGCTACCAAACGCGGCGTCCGCCGGATCCATCGTGGTGTGGTAGTCCGTTTCCGCCGACGTCATGTCCGTAGCAAACGCGGCATCGACTGGGATCATCGCGGCATCGTAGGCCGCTTGAGCCGAGATCACCGCGCCGTCGTAAACGGACTTGGCTGGATCGACGAGCGAGTGGTAGTTGCCCGATGCGGTGTCCATCGCGCTGGTGTAGGCACCATCGGCGGTATCGACCGCAGTTTTGTAATGATCGCGGGCGGTGGACATCGCCAAGTCATACGCGGGATCAGCCAACGTGACGGCCGCGTCGTAGGCCGATTTGCTGGGAGCAACCGCCGTGTTGAATTTGCTGTTCGCCGCGTCGATCGCGCTGTCGAACGCCGATTTCGCAGGGACCATCGCGTCATCGAACGCCGTATTGGCCACATCGATGGCGTTGGAGTACTTCGTATTCGCCGTGTCCATCGCCGAAGTGAACTTCGCGTTCACCGGAATCATCGCGGTGTCGTAGTTCCCCTTCGCGATGGTTGCCGCACCCGCGAAGGCGCTGTTCGCATTATCGACGTCAGACAGATAGTCGCCCTTCGCCGGAGCAACCGTTGTGTCGTACTCGCCGTTGGCGGAGTCGACATCGGATTGGAACTTGGCCAGCGCCGGATCAACGAGACTGTGGAAAAAAGCATTGGCCCCCTCGACCGCCGAATGGTAATTGGAGACTGCCGTGTCGACGGCGAACGTGTAGTCGCTGTTGGCACCGTCCATTGTCGTTTGGTAGTGCGTGACCGCGTCATTGATTTGGAACTGCGCGGTCGCCGCCGCATCGTCCGCCAAGCTTTGCAGGTGCGCCATTGTCGCCAAGTAATCGTCGGCCGCGCTGAGCAGTTGCCGAGACTCCAGCGTTTCAACACCGCTGACCGGAATGGACTGTGCCCGACGGCGAGAACGCCTAGTTCGGGGGGGGGCCTGACAAAGATGACAAGCGAGTCAGCGATCTTCCAACGAACGTCGACAACCAAGACTGCAACAGCATGACGGCCCCTTCCGAGTTGACAATAATGAGCAGACTTGAGCCTGAATGAATTAGCTCAGTGATGAAGTGAGATCGCACAGTGCCAACTGACAATTCGTTCGTCAATTCCTCACAACCAGTGATTTCCAAAGATTCCCCGAACAATTCCGACCAGGAAATCGAGTGATCGCTGAGCATGGACGCGACCTGTTGCCCGGACAATCCCTCGAAAACCGACTGGCCGCAGCGAACTCGCGATCACGCTTGAGCCACGCAATGTTTTGAGACGACTCCAAATCCGGCGGCGTGATAATCACGAGACTATTCGGAGTCGCTTCGACGTCGAACGTCTTGATGATTTCAACGTCCGTAGGTTGGGACTCTGTCCCGACCTCTTGGCCAGATACCGACGGGGCGGGACGGAGTCCCAACCTACTCCGCCCAAATTCCAACTTGGCGTGGATGCGGCCGGCATTCTCGTGATCCGAATGCCGCACATTACCGGAGACCACAATTCGCTTGGTTGTGGACTGTACTGGAGACTCAGCTTTGAATCGTCTCCCAGCGCCAGACTTGGCCATCTTCAGGGTCGATGACTTCTCCGAGATTCTGAAATCCACACTTTGTGAGCACTCGCGCTGAGGCGACGTTGTCCGGTTTCGTATGCGCACACACAACCCGAATACCGTTGGAACGGAAGGCGAACTCGGTCAGTGCTTCGGCCGCTTCGGTGGCATAGCCTTGCCCTTGATGCTCTGGAGCGAGGCCGTAAGCGATCTCGACGACGCCAGCATCGGTCGGCGGTCCTTTGAAGGCGGCATGACCGACTTCAACTCCTCCATCGCGCAACACGATGGTGAATCCATGAGTCCATGGACTGGATTCAGTCGCCGTCTGAATTCGCGCCAGCCAAACCGGAGAGACCTGAGCGCGATCATCGGCACTCAATGGTTCCAACTGTTTGAGAACATCTTCTGTTGAGTTCAGCACGAGAGTCAGCCGTTTGGTTTGCAGAGTCATCGTTACCTCGTCAGCAATGCGTGACCGTCCGAGCGATTGCGTACCGATCGCGGCCCGACATCATACGGCCGACCGTGCTGCTTCGACGGATCGACGCTTCGTTCAGCCGCCGCAACGGTTTCATTCTGTGGTCAGTATCCTAATCTGTTATACCTCGCACGGACCAATTTGAGGTAAGGCCTTCATCAGCCGGCACGCGCTAGCGTCCGGTTTGGAACGTATTGACTCTCGAACCGGATGCTAGCGCGTGCCGGCTGATGAAACTTGACTCAATCACAACACGTTTTGAAATCGAAGAGGTCTTACCTCGTGAGAGTTCCAAAGCCGAAGTCTCACAACGAAAGTGACTCCAACATCGACGAACCGAGCAACGCAAACAGAGGATCCTCAAATGCGAAATCAGTTCCGAATGACCGCTGCCGCGCTACTCATCTTCTTGCCGCTGGCTCGGCCAGTGGTTGCGAATGATGCTGACGCTGCCGCGAAGAAGCTCGTTGAGGAAGTCGTCGCAACAGCGGGTGGCGAGGAAAAACTGCTCCAGTTGTTCCGCTTCCGCGAGCGAGTTCTCATCACCTCGACGCCGGCAGCTCCGGTCACTCTGGACGAAAAGGAGAACCGAACGTCGGTCGTGCAGGTCTCCGGGAAATGGTGGATCGGGACAGCCAAGCGGGACAAGGACAAAGTCCGCGTCCTCTGCTGGACATGGAGCCTGCGAATCCTGCTCGACCCGAAGTCCAAGATTCAGACGCTGCCCGGCATCACCGTGGCCGACAAACCGGCATTCGGCCTGCGAGTGACCGAGTCCATCAATGAACCGATCGACTTGTTCTTCGACAAAGAATCAAAACGTCTCGTCGCGATCGACTACACCGACACGCGGCATCTCTTCAGCGAATGGAAGAAGACCGCCGAAGGTCATCAATATCCGTCGCACGTCGTCGGCTTCCGCTTCGCCGATCGCGTCGCTGGGAAGTTGCAAGACAAACAGTGGTATCAAACCGACATCCTGGAACTCACGCCGCTGACGGAACTGCCGGCCGAACTGAAGCCGTAGAAGCAGTGACGCCTCGTAGGACGGCCTTCCCTGGCCGTCGCGGTGTGTGTTGACTTCGCGACGGCCAGGGACGGC
>JAYVQJ010000810.1:0-5491 GCA_043777235.1 Planctomycetia bacterium | reverse complement strand
ACTCTCGAACCGGACGCTAGCGCGTGCCGGCTCAGGGTCTGAGGCGGAGCCTCGTTGGTTTTGAAAACGCTGCGGTGGAGGATTCACCTCAGTCGTCCCGCGTCCTTGTTTCCAAGATCGCGCCGCACTTTTGAAAGTGTCCTCGCTGCTTGCGGTCGTAGAGAGCGTCACGAAGATCGACCAGATAGAAATCGACGTCCGTAATGTCTGCTCCTCGCAGATCGGCACCTCGGAGGTTGGCTTTGCGGATTTCTTCAGGGGACTTGAAGTCCTGGTCGTTGAAGTCGTCGGTGTAAAAACCGGTTCTCGAACCATACATCGGGATTGTCGAGCCGACCAAACCGGAGCGCGTCGTGCGACGTCAATCACCGCCGATTTCGGCGAAATCGGCCCACACGTTTGATTCCGGCCTTTGTTCCATGCCGACAGAACTCCGTTGAGGCTGACGAAACTATTGTGGCTTCCGCTCTCCGATGCACCACAGGTTTTGGTAGGTGCGAATGAAGAGTTGGCCGTCGCTGGGGATGATCGCCTGACCGGGCGAGGAGTGTCTCGAAGAAGTCAGTCTGGGAAGCCTGACCTACATGATTCGCAAAACAATATCGCGTTCGATGCGCGACGTTGAGGGATCGCGAAGAAAGTCACGGCGTCGCAAGTCAGATTCTTTTGGCCGGTCGGTTGTCGTCACAGGCCGAGGTGTCGATATTGAGCTCTCTTTGCCGCCTCATTTTGGGAGACTGTGATGCCACGATTGTTTTTTGTTGCGAGCTTGCTGTTGGCCGGCTGTCTTTCGATCGCAGCACAAATCGTCGCTCAAGAGCCGCTTCAGCGGATCGCGTTTGGATCGTGTGCCAAGCAGGACAAGCCGCAGCCGATCTGGGATGCGGTGGTCGAGACGAAGCCACAACTCTTTCTCTTCATCGGTGACAACATCTATGGCGACTCGGAAGACATGGCGGTGCTCAAGCAGAAATGGGATTTGCTGGGGGCTCAGCCGGGCTATCAGAAGTTGAAGCAGACCTGCCCGGTGCTGGCGACGTGGGACGATCACGATTACGGAGCCAACGACGCCGGGGCCGAGTTCCCGAAAAAGCGCGAGTCGCAGCAGTTGTTCCAAGACTTCTTCGACGTTCCGAAAGACAGCCCGCGCCGCAAGCAAGAGGGTGTCTATCACGCCGAGGTCATCGGCCCGCCGGGCAAGCGAGTGCAGATCATTCTGTTGGATGCTCGCTACTTTCGCGGTCCGTTGAAGACCGGGTTCAAACCGGGCGAACCGGGAGACGGCTTCCGCGGCAAGTATGCTCCGAACACCGAACCGTCCGCGACAGTGCTCGGTGACATGCAATGGAAGTGGCTGGAGCAACAACTCAAGACACCGGCCGACGTGCGAGTCCTCTGCTCCAGCTACCAACTGCTGCCCGACGAACACGGCTCAGAATGCTGGGGCAATTTCCCATTGGAGCGTCAGCGACTGTTGAATCTCATCCGCGACACGAAGGCCAAAGGAGTCGTCGTCATCAGCGGCGACCGGCATCTCTCCGAACTGATGCGGCTCGCCCCTGACGTGGCCGGCATCGGTTATCCGCTTTTTGAAGCCACGTCGAGCAGCCTGAACGCTCCCAGCGGCAACATGACCAAAGCCGGAGTCCGTTTCGCCAACGAGATCAATTCGTACCGCGTCGGTCTGACCTACTTCGACACGAACTTCGGCATGATCGACATCGACTGGTCGCAACCCTCACCGCTGATCCGCCTGCAAGTCCGTGACGAAAAAGGTGGAGTCGTGTTGCAACAACGAGTGCAGCTCAGCGACTTGCAATCGGTCGGCCGGTGACTGGACGCCTCACTCCGCCAATGTGCGGACGATCCAATTTCTCGGCGAGAGACTGCTGCTTCTCATTGGACTCATTGAGAGGATGCCTGGAGCTTGTGATCTAGTCGTCGAAGACGTACCGCCAAAGCTGATCCTTCGGATGATTGAGTTGCCACAGATTTGTGGAGACTTCGGAGTGATTGGCACACGGAATCCGTCTTCCCCGAATTGGAATGAGTCAGTCAAATCCGCCGCGTACGCCTTGTTCCACGAACTCTTTTCAAAGCGACGATATGCCCGAACTTCGCAAGGATCCGATCACCGGCCGGTGGGTCATCATCGCGCCTGATCGTGCCAAACGGCCCACCGATTTTCAGTCCGCTCCAAATCCCGATGCCGAGGAATTCTGTCCGTTCTGCGAAGGGAACGAGTCCGCCTGTCCGAACGAGATATTGACGTATCGCGATCACGGCTCGGTCCCGAATCAGCGGGGTTGGCGAGTCCGCTGTGTCCCGAACAAATTCCCGGCGCTCACGATCGAAGGGCAGATCGAAAGCCGAGGGATCGGGATGTACGACGTCATCCAGGGCGTCGGAGCTCACGAGGTCATCATCGACTGCCCGCAGCACGAGACGCGGTTCTCGAACCTTCCCGCGTCCAACATTCGCGAGGTGTTGTGGATGTATCACGACCGGCTCGTGGACCTCAAACGGGACAAGCGGCTCGTGCATCCGATGGTCTTCAAAAACGAAGGGGCCGCCGCCGGAGCCTCGCTGGAGCACGCTCATTCGCAGTTGATTGTGACGCCTGTGGTGCCGATTCAGGTTGCGGAAGAGATGCGGGGTGCGAAGGAGTTTTTCGGTTGGCGGGGCCGGTGCATCTACTGCGACATGATCCGCCAGGAACTCGATGACTCGCATCGAATCGTGCTCGATGCGCCGAACTTCGTGGTATTCTGCCCGTTCGCCAGCCGGTTCCCGTTCGAGACTTGGATCCTTCCGAAACGGCACTCCAGCCATTACGAAACGGTCCAGGAAGCCGACGTGGACGAACTGGCTCACGTCCTGAAGACCACACTCCAAAAGCTGGAAGTCGCGCTCGACAACCCGCCGTACAACTACATCCTGCACACCGCACCGTTTCACGCCGACAACTTTGATTTGAAGTCGTACCACTGGCACATCGAAATCATTCCCCGCCTGACCGGCGTGGCCGGCTTTGAATGGGGCAGCGGCTTTTACATCAACTCCGTCCCGCCGGAAGACGCGGGGGCGTTTTTGCGGCGGACAGAGATTTGAATTTCAACGCGGCGCGATCTTGAGGTCCGCCAAGGAAGCACGGATGACCAACCCGATTCGACTTTCGCTCGTCTTTCACAATCACCAGCCGATCGGCAACTTCGAGGGTGTCTTCGAGGCCGCCTATCAGGACAGCTACGCGCCGTTCCTCGAAGTGCTGCGCGAGTATCCCGACATCAAGGTCGTGATCCACAACTCTGGCAGTTTGCTGGAATGGCTCGTCACCGCGCATCCGGAATACATCGACGGGCTGCGAGAACTCGCTCAGCGCGGGCAAATCGAAATCCTCGGCGGGCCGTTTTATGAGCCGATCCTCGCGTGCATTCCGCGCCGTGACCGAGTCGGTCAAATGCGGCTGTATTCGGATTATTTGGAGACGCTGTTCGGTCAACCGGTGCGCGGCATGTGGGTGCCGGAACGTGTTTGGGAACAAAGCTTCGCGTCCGACATCGCGGAGGCGGGCATCGAGTTCACGGTGCTGGACGACACGCACTTTCGCAACGCGGGTCTGTCTCCCGACAAACTCTTCGGGCATTACCTCACCGAAGACGAAGGCCAACTGCTGACGATCTTCCCGATCGCCGAACGGTTGCGGTACACGATCCCGTGGGAAGAACCGGATGAGAGCATCAAATTCCTGCGCGATCTCGCGGCCAAGAATCCCAACGCGATCGCCGTCTGCGGTGACGACGGCGAGAAATTCGGCGTCTGGCCGGGCACGCATGATCTCGTCTTCAATCGCGGCTGGCTGCGACGCTTCTTCGACACGCTGCGAGCCAACAGCGATTGGGTGAAGACCACCACGCTCAGCGAGTGCGTGGACAACGTGCCGCCAGTCGGCCGCTGCTTCCTGCCCGACAGCAGTTATCGCGAGATGACCGAATGGGTGCTGCCGCCGGAACGACAAATCTCGCTCGCCGCGTTGAACAAGAAGCACGCTGAGAACCCCGAATGGCCGGAGATCAAGCAGTTCATCCGCGGCGGCTTCTGGCGGAACTTCCGCACGAAGTATTCCGAGTCCAACGAAATGTACGCTCGCGCCTTGCAGGTCAGCAGCCGGCTCGAAGAGCTGACACGCCTTGATTCTCGCGGCGAGCATCGCGACCGCTTGGCCGAAGCCCGTTCCGAGCTTTATCGCGGCCAATGCAACTGCCCGTACTGGCACGGCTCATTCGGTGGGCTGTATCTGCCGCACTTGCGCAACGCGATCTATCAGCACCTGATCGCTGCCGACAACATCCTCGAAGAACTCGCCGGCCAACTTGGCTCGGCGAATCATTCCGGTAGCGGCCCGTGGGTCCGCATCGACTCCGATGATTTCGATTTTGATGCTCGCAAAGAAATCCGATTGGCGAGCGACCGGCTTGTCGCGTTCGTTGCTCCCGCTCGCGGCGGACATTTGTACGAACTTGATCTCCGCAACATCAAACACAATCTGCTGGCAACGCTCGATCGCCGCGTTGAGCCGTACCATGAGAAGATCAAACAAGCCGCACTCGATATGTCACTGCAATCGGGCAGCGGTGGAGTCGATCCCAACGGCGGCGTGAAATTCAAACAGCCGGACCTCGACAAGAAGTTGATCTACGACACGACGCCGCGCAAGAGTCTCGTCGATCATTTCTTCGCCGACGGCACGACGCTCGACGACTTCCAACTTGGTCACGGCGAGATCGGTGACTTCGCGACCGGCGCGTTTCAATCACTGCTGCGTCGTTCCCCCGAACGAGTCGAAGCGGTCCTCACACGCGTCGGCCGAGTCGGTCCTCACGAAATCAAGCTGACGAAACGCATCGCGCTCGATGCCGGCAAGGCAACTCTCGAAATCTTGTACGTCCTCGAAGATCTCCCGCCGAACGAACCGCTGAACTTCGCCGTCGAACTGAACTTTGCCGGCATGGCCGCCGAATTGAACGACCGCTATTTCTACGACGCGAACGGTCGCCGCCTCGGCCAACTGCAAACGATTCTCGACTTGCCGGAGACGAATCGCCTCGGCCTCGTCGATGAATGGCTGGGCCTTGACGCCGCCATCGAACTCTCTGAACCCGCCGCACTGTGGGCCTTCCCGATCCAAACCGTCAGCAACTCCGAAGGGGGCTTTGAGACCGTTCACCAAAGCTGCGCCGTCGTCCCTCACTGGCGAGTCCTCGCCGGCCAAGACCGCACCTGGGGCGTTGAGATCACGCTGTCGCTCGATACGTCGGCCGCTCAAGCGAGAGTGCTGGCGAGACAATCCGCAGCACTGATTGGCTGACGCTCAAGTTGTGCCCCATCGTACTTGAAAGAAACGGCGATCGGCTCAGAATCCGACGTTGCATGTCGTCAGGAATTCCAACGCGCGGTCATTGCCCCCGGTGACAGGCACGGACAAGCCAAA
>JAYVQJ010000809.1:0-5497 GCA_043777235.1 Planctomycetia bacterium | reverse complement strand
TTTTGCGGCACGAACCGGGGCTAGCGCCGCGCGGCTAATTCTGGGACTTCGTATAATCCCCCGACATCGCCGCGCGGATTTTGGGCAGCGAAGCCGCTCACCAATCGCCGACATTTTGAGTCGGACGTTTTTTGCTGAATTGTGGTTCTTTGTGGAGACGTGGATTTCCACGAGCAAAAACCTCGCATTTCTGGGCTTGAAGCCACGCCCGATCGGGTGCGAACCGAATTTTGGCACGCGGCTTGTAAGTGAGTTGCGGCACTTGAAGAGTCGGGACTCTTGAACGCCGCGAGGGCCGTGGAGTCGGCCACCGATTGCGGCTTGCGCTCCTATGAGTCTCCGATTCGATCGACGCTTTCGCGATGGTGCGAACGTCTTTGATCCAGGATTGGAAGCCAAACAATGTCATCGACTGAATTGTCCTGCGCGGCTGGCTCGGCGATGGTTGGAACGCCGTTGCCGCAAGATGCGAGTTTGCCCACGAGTGTTGATCCCGCTCTGGCCATCGAGCGAGTGAATCGCACCAAAGTCTTGTGGCTGTCGTTCACGGGATTCACGTTGAGCTTCGCCGCTTGGTTGATGTTCGGCGTGCTCGGAATTCCGATTCAAAAAGAATTCCAGTTCAACGACGTGTCGCTGGCGTGGCTGTCCGCGATCGCGATTCTGAACGGTGCTTTGTGGCGCATGCCGTTCGGAATGCTGGCTGACCGATTGGGTGGCAAGCGGACCTTCATCGGACTGTTGCTCTTCGCCAGTATCAGCTCGTTTCTGGTGTCGACGTCTCAGAGTTTCGGGCAGCTCATGTTCTTTGCGTTTCTGGTCGGACTGGGAGGCAATGCCTTTTCGGTCGGCTCGGCCTGGAATGCCGCGTGGTTTCCGCCGAAGCAACAGGGCTTTGCGATGGGTCTCTTTGGAGCCGGCAATGTCGGAGCCTCGGTGACGAAACTGATTGGCCCGATCTTGATCAGCTTGCTGCCGGCGGCCGGAATGCTCGGTGGTTGGATTCCTGGCGGTTGGCGGTTCGTGCCGTTTCTTTACGGCAGCTTGTTGTTCCTGATGGCGATTGCCGTCGCGATCATCGCTCCGAAAGCGGACAAGAAGCCGGGGGCGGGACGATCACTCAAAGCGATGCTGGTGCCTCTCAAAGATATTCGCGTGTGGCGATTCAGCCTGTACTACACCGTGGTCTTCGGAGTGTATGTCGCGATGTCGGCCACGCTGCCGAAGTATTTTGTCAGCGTCTACAACCTGCCTTTGGCGCAGGCGGCGTTCTTGACGATCCCGTTCATCTTCGCATCGAGCCTGCTCCGTCCGTTCGGCGGTTGGTTGTCGGACAAGTTTGGTCCGCGAAAAGTGACCTACGGAGTCTTCATCTTCGGCTTGCTGATGACTCTGGTGTTGTTCCTGCCGATGAGCGCGACGTCGTTCGCGATCTGCGTGACGTTGCTGGGTGTGACGCAGGGAATCGGCAAAGCCTCGACCATCAAGTATGTGCCGGAGTACTACCCCAAGGACGTGGGTGTTGTGGTCGGTCTCGTTGGCACGTTGGCCGCGTTGGGTGGCTTCGTGATGCCGCTGCTGTTCGCGTATCTCAAGGAGTGGACTGGTCGGCCGCAGTCAATGTTCTGGGTCGTATCCGGAATCACCGCGATCAGCTTGGTGTGGTTGCACTGGGTGGTGCTGCACATTCGCCGACAGGAAGAGCAAACGATCTGATCGGCTTTCTCAGGATGATTCACGAGACGACTCGTTCGGATCGGCGTGCTGGACTGAAGCCTGAAGCGCAAGCGAAGTTTCTTCGTGCGCCGGCTTCGCTTGCGCTTCAGGCTTGAATAACAACGTGAATAATCCCGGTTCGTGCCTAGAACGTTGCTCCCGTTGCCCCAACTTTCAGCGAGCGACATGCGACTCGGCAAGCGGCTGGGAAGTTTGGCAAAACAGTTGGCTCGCGGAATCAGCGGCAATACGGCGGAGAAACCGCGAGTTCCGGGTCTGCCAAACATCGCGGCTCAAGCTTGGGCACACACGTTGCTAACCACGTCGCGTGCGTGGTCCTGAGTTTGCTCTTCAAAGAATCACGATCATGGAGTTGGACTCTTCGCACGAGATCAGTGGAGACATGAAAACGACAACGCACGAAACCAATTCTGGCGATTCCAAATCGATGCTCGCGCAGAAAACTGTCGTCGTCATCGGCAACGGCATGGTCGGCCAGCGCTTCTGCGAGAAGCTGGTCGAGTTCGATAAGGCCAAGCAGTTCCGCATCGTGACGTTCTGCGAAGAGCCGCGTGCCGCGTACGACCGGGTCGGGCTGACGAGCTTCTTCGCTCATCGCGATGCCGAGAAATTGATGATCGCGCGGATGGATTGGTATCGAGATCACAACGTCGAGATTCATCTCGGCGACCGCGCGTGTGCCGTGAACCGCGAACAAAAACTCGTCCGGTCACAGAAGGGTGTCGAGATCCAGTACGACGTCGTCGTCATGGCGACCGGCTCGTACCCGTTCGTGCCGCCGGTGCCCGGCTTCAACAAGCAAGGAGTGTTCGTCTATCGGACGATCGAAGACCTGAATTCGATCATCGAGTACTCGAAGAAATCGAAACGCTGCGCGGTGATCGGCGGCGGGTTGCTCGGCCTGGAAGCGGCGAAGGCGGCGTTTGATCTCGGCTTGGAAACGCATGTCATCGAGTTCGCTCAGAAGTTGATGCCTCGGCAGATTGACGAGGCGGGATCACGCACCCTCATCAAGAAGATCGAGTCGATGGGCGTGAAGGTGCATCTCAACAAGTCCACGAAAGAGGTGCATGGCAACGGCAAAGTCGAACAGATGGAATTCAACGACGGAGCAACGCTCGACGTCGAGATGATCATCGTCTCGGCCGGCATTCGTCCGCGCGATGACCTCGCGAAAGAGATCGACATCCACGTCGGCCCGCGCGGCGGGATCACGGTCAACGATCATCTGCGGACCTCCGATCCCGACATTTACGCGATCGGTGAGTGTGCTCTGCATCGCGGCATGATTTACGGACTGGTCGCCCCCGGCTACGAGATGGCCGAGATCGTCGCGGCCAACCTGACCGGCGACGAACGTCATTTCACCGGCACCGATCTCTCGACGAAGCTCAAGCTGATGGGCTGCGACGTTGCGTCGTTCGGCGACTACGAAGCTCCGCCCGAACGAGCGGTGCCGCTGGTCTTCGATGACTCGTTCGGTGGCGTCTACAAAAAGCTGCTGTTCAATCTGGACGGCACGAAGTTGCTCGGCGGAATTTTGGTCGGCGATGCGAGCGAGTATGGCACGTTTTCAATCCTCGCAAAGGGGACGCAGCCGTTGCCGTGCAAGCCACATGAACTGCTCGTCGGCAAGACCGGCGGAGCGGCGCTGGGCGGTGTTGATTCGATGCCGGACGAGGCGCAGATTTGCTCGTGCAACAACGTCAGCAAAGGAGCGATCTGCCATGCGATCCGCGAAGGAAATCTCGACTCGGTCGGAGCCGTGAAAAGCTGCACGCGCGCCGGCACCGGCTGCGGCGGCTGCATGCCGCTCGTCACGGACCTGTTCAATGCCGAGCTGAAGAAGGCGGGCAAGGTCGTCGTCAATCATCTGTGCGAGCATTTCAAGTTGTCGCGCACCGAGCTGTTCGCGGTCGTGAAGGTCAAAGAACTGAAATCGTTCGACGCGGTCATCTCCGCGTGCGGCCAAGGGAATGGTTGTGAAATCTGCAAGCCAGCGGTGACGTCGATCCTCGCCAGCTTGTGGAACGAAAACATCATGGAGGGCGAGCACGCGACGTTGCAGGACACGAACGATCGCTTCCTCGCGAACATGCAACGCGGCGGGTTGTACTCGGTCATTCCGCGCGTCCCCGGCGGGGAGATCACTCCCGATAAGATGATCGCGATCGCCGAGGTCGCGAAGGACTACAAGCTCTACACAAAGATCACCGGTGGGCAGCGCATCGACTTGTTCGGTGCTCAGGTGCAAGACCTGCCGGATATCTGGGAACGATTGGGGGCCGCGGGCCTCGAAAGCGGACACGCCTACGGCAAGGCACTACGGACGGTGAAAAGCTGTGTCGGGACGACATGGTGCCGGTATGGCGTGCAAGATTCGGTCGGTTTCGCGATCCGTGTCGAGAACCGATACAAGGGAGTGCGTGCTCCGCACAAAGTGAAGATGGCGGTCAGCGGCTGCGTCCGCGAATGCGCCGAGGCTCAAGGCAAAGACGTCGGGCTCGTCGCGACTGAGAAGGGCTACAACCTTTACGTCTGCGGCAACGGCGGTGCGAAGCCTCGGCACGCGGACCTGCTCGTTGGGGACATCGACGAGGACACGGCGATCAAATACATCGACCGCTTCTTCAGTTACTACATCATGACCGCCGACCGACTAACGCGCACGTCGGTCTGGTGCGACAAGCTCGAAGGGGGCATCGACCACATCCGCGACGTCGTCGTGAATGACAAGCTGGGGATCGCGGCCGAACTCGAAGCGATGATGCAGCGGCTGGTCGACACCTACGAATGCGAATGGGCTGCCGTCGTCAAAGACCCGGAAAAACGCAAACGGTTCAGTCAGTTCGTCAACACGGACGAGACCGAATCGTGCATCGAGATCGTCCCCGAACGGGGGCAAGCTCGGCCGGAGTTCTGGCCCAGCGAATTCGTGTCGCTCGAACAATTCCGCGCGATGTCTCCCTGTAGCCCTGTCGCTCCGCGACAGGGATTGCCGAGCGCAGACAACGCATTCGATTTCCAGGAGAGGTCTCCGATCGGTTCGGAAGTCGATGGCGATTCGGGATCCCTGTCGCGGAGCGACAGGGCTACATGGGTTCCCGTCGGCAAGAAGTGGGATTTCCCGAAGGACGGCGGCGCGACGATCAAGTACGGCAAGGTTCAGATCGCCGTCTTCAACTTCGCGTCGCGCGGCGAATGGTACGCCACTCAAAACATGTGCCCGCACAAGAAGGCATTTGTGCTCGGTCGAGGCATTCTCGGTGACGCGGCCGGCACGCCGAAGGTTGCCTGCCCGCTGCATAAGAAGACGTTTTCGCTGAAGACCGGTGAATCGCTGCAAGGTGAGGAATATCACATCCGCACGTTCTCGGTGCGTGTCGATGGCGATGACGTGCTGCTCAAACTTCCGTCCACCGAACTGCTCGACGGCGAGTTGGCGACGGAGATCGGCTGCCGATTAGCGACTTCATGTGAGACCTCATGCTCGTCCGCGGCCGCTCAGCCGCGCGAACTTTTGGAAGTTTAGGTCGATCGATGTCCGTAACGATCGAAGAACTCAGGCGAGCGGGGGGCGTCAACCCCTCGGTTAGTGGAGCGTCATGTGACGTTGCTGCCACCGGGGGGCTAACGCCCCCCGCTCGCCAAGTCGTGATCTCTGGTGAGACTCTGCTCGCTCGTCTGCTTTCCGATCAGCAGCAGCTCACCGCCGTTGAAGAATTCGCTCGACAACATGACGGCGGCGAGCTGCCGTCTC
>JAYVQJ010000808.1:0-5512 GCA_043777235.1 Planctomycetia bacterium | reverse complement strand
CCGAACGCTTCACACAGCGCAGTGATTTTCTGCGATCGGTATCACCGTGCAGCGAATTGCTTCGGCTTCAGCGGCTCACCTATATTCCGCCGCTTTTTCGCGGAGTCGTGTCGCGCTGAAACCGACCCTGAGACTGCTGGACCGGTGAAGGAATTCCATGTCGAACAGTGTCTGCTCACAATTCTCATCGCGTTGGCTGAGGCCACTCGCGGTGTGTGTGTTTCTGTCGTTACTGACCGCAACGTTCGTGATGGCTCAAGAGACGGCTGAGGAATCCGCCGCATCTCGTGCGGCCGAGAGTCGTGACCACGATGCCAACTCAGCGACGGTTGAGACGGCAACCGAATCGAAAGCTCCGGGCGGACCGCAGTCAGCCGGACACGGGAGCCTTGGATCGGAGTTGGGTGTGTGGACGGTCGCTCCGTTTGTCGCGTTGCTGCTGTGCATCGCCGTGCTGCCGTTGGCGAAGCCGCATTGGTGGGAACACAACAAGAACAAAGGGATCGTGGCCGCCGCGTTGGCTGGTCCGCTCGCAGCGTATCTCGCGCTGAGTTGGGGATCGGACGGGCGCGGCGAGTTGTGGCACGCGGCGAAAGACTATGTCTCTTTCATCTGCTTGCTGGGATCGTTGTACGTCATCAGCGGAGGCGTGTTTGTGCGCGGCTCGTTGGACGGGACGCCGTTGTTGAACACGGCGTTGCTCGGCTTGGGAGCGGTGCTCGCGAGCTTCGTCGGCACGACCGGTGCCTCGGTGCTCTTGATCCGGCCGCTGTTGCGAGCGAATCAGCCTCGACAGCGGAAGGCGCACATCGTCGTGTTCTTCATCTTCGTCGTATCGAACTGCGGCGGGCTGTTGACTCCGCTAGGCGATCCGCCGTTGTTCATCGGGTTTTTGAAAGGGGTGCCGTTTCTGTGGACGCTGCGACTGTTCTGGCAATGGGCTGCGGTCAACGGCGCGCTGTTGGTGATCTTCATGATTTGGGACCAGATCGTCTTCAATCGAGAAGAGAAGGAGCGGAAAGGCTCGCAGTTGGAAGCGGTCATGCACCACCAGAAGTTCGGCATCGACGGAGTGCTGAACTTCGCGTTCCTCGCCGGGATTCTGGCGACGGTGTATTTGTCGGGGAGTCGGCATTGGCAGTACGGAGTTCAGGAATCTTTGATGGTCTTGCTACTGCTGGCGTCGTACTTCACGACCTCGCGTGAAATTCACAGCCAGAACAAATTCACCTTCGGGCCGATCATCGAAGTCGCGGTGCTCTTCGCGGGCATCTTCGTGACCATGATACCGGCCCTGCTGATTCTGAACGCGAATGGCAAGAGCCTAGGCATCACTCAGCCGTGGCAGTTCTTCTGGGCAGCGGGAGCGCTGTCGAGCTTTCTCGACAACGCGCCGACGTATCTGACCTTCGCGGCGACTGCTTGCGGGATTCAGAACATTCAGCCGGAAGGACAATACCTCGCGCAATTCCTCAATCTGCCACATGAGGCAGGCGCGGCGGAAATCTTGGCCGCGATCTCGTGCGGAGCGGTTTTCATGGGAGCCAACACTTACATTGGCAACGGCCCGAACTTCATGGTCAAAGCGATCGCTGAAGAGAACGGCGTGAAGATGCCCAGCTTCTTCGGCTACATGGCTTACTCCGGAGCGATCCTGATTCCGGTCTTCGTGGTGGTCACGTTCTTGTTCTTTCGAGGCTGATCCGTGTCGATCTCGCCCGCCGCTCGCTCACGCAGCTTGCTCGCTCGACGATTCTTTGTTTTGTCATTGGCTCTGCTGACGGCGGCCGTGCTAATCGCGGTCGCTGGCATTCGTTGGTTTGGTCACGAGCCGTCCGACCGTTCGGTGATGCCGAACGCCTTTTGGATCAGCACGGTGTTTTTGTTCGCCGGGAGCGTGACGCTGCAACGAGCAGCCTGGTTAGTGCGCGTCCAACAACTCGAATCGTTCCGCCGCTGGCTGATCCTCTCACTGACATTCGGTACGCTGTTCGTCGGCATTCAAATCTGCGGACTGTGGCGGCTGGCTCAGAACCAAACTCGGCCCGGCCAGTCGCTTCCCGACTCGGCGGAGACCGGAGCGAACGCTCTCGTCGCGATGTTCGCTGGATTGCACGGCGTCCATTTTGTGATCGCATTGCTGTTTGTCGCGTGGATCACGGTTAATGCCTTCGCGAACCGCTACGACCACGAGTATTCCAGCGGCGTCACCTTCTGCGCGTGGTTCTGGCACACGCTGGGGATCGTTTGGCTGATGATCCTCGGATTATTCGCCGCCGGTGCGTTGACGGGCTTCGAAGCGACCTCGGTTCCCGACCCCAACGTGGGGCATGTTTTCAACGTGCCCGCCGCGTCGCCGACCTGAGCACGATGAAATCGTGCTCCACTTTTCGCCGTTCGCTACTGCCACTCGCACGAGCCGATTACACTCCCGACCCCAAACCTTGCCCACCTTTTTCGACGTGGAGAAATCACCCATGCGATCGCGACGAGACCTTCTGACGTGGCTCTGTGTTGGTTCATTCGGCCTGTCCCTGTTCGCAGCGACCGCGTCCGCTCAGGACAAGCCGCTGGTGCCGGACAAGAATCTGGAAACAGCCCTCAAGGCCGAACTCAAGAAGAAGGCCGAAGAGCCACTCAAGGAAGAAGACCTCAAGAACGTCTTCTTCCTCGAAGCCAAGAAGAAAGAGATCGCCGATCTCACCGGTTTGGAGAAGTGTCCGAACCTCGCGCTCATCAACTTGTCGGGGAACAAAATTGCGAACCTCGCGCCGCTGGCCGGGCTGAGCAACGTGCAATTGCTGGACTTGTCCAAGAACCAAATCGTGGACCTCGCACCGCTCGCCAAGCTGGAGAAGCTGCAATACCTGCAACTCGAAGAGAACCAGATCGAGAAACTGGATGCGCTGGCTGGACTGAAAGCAAAGCTGACAAGCTTGTATCTCAGCAAAAACAAAATCACGTCGGTCGAGCCGCTGGCCGGTTTGGAAAAATTGGTGATGCTGTATCTCGGCCACAACCAAATTGAAGACATCGGCCCGCTCAAGGGAATCAAGTGGGTCAAGAATTTGAATCTGCAGAACAACAAAGTCAAAGACCTCACCGCGCTGTCCGGCTATACCGAATTGAGCTTCACGTTTCTGGGCGGCAACCCCGTCAGCGACCTCACTCCGCTGGTCGCAATCGCCAAAGCCGACACCGAAGGCCAACAGCGATTCGCTCCGTACTGGAGGCTGTATCTCGACGAGAACGCCCTCAGCGACGCGGCGAAGAAGCAAGTGGAAGAACTGAAAAAGTTCGGCGTGCGGATCAATCCGAAGTAAGCGATCATTGACCGGAAGTCGGCTGAGGAAGGGTGCGACCTCATGGTGTCACAAGCCGACCTTGATCGCTTTTACGAAACATTGGTCGAGTCAGTCCGCTCGGCAGGTGGCGTCTGCGCCATCACGAGCGGCATGGCCTGTGTGCGATACAACGTCGCGCAGTCCACTAAAGACTGTGATCTACTCTGCGCCACCGAGTCTTGTGATCTCTTTTTGAATCAACTCGCCCAGACAAAGTTTGCAGGAGCGAGCTGTTTCTACCGAGGACATTTGACTCCACCACTCGACGCCCGTTGGATGCGAGGCGGTTGGACGTCTCACTTTGAATGGAAGAGCGATGCCGGGATCGCGCATCTGGACATCTTCGGCGTCGCGCCTCGAGCGAGTTCTCCTTGGACCGCTGATGTTCACGGTCTATTGGCCGGGATGCACACCGTCGCCGAGATGAAACGCACGGATCGTCCCAAGGATTGGCCGTTTGCCACCGCTTTGGGCGCGCAAATGCTCGAGGCCGGGGATGTGCGCGGTTGGTGGCATCTCTTCGATGCCGACGCCCTTCGCCGAATGATCACTCGCGTGCCGTGCCCGCCAGAGATTATCGCTCAACGCCCCGTGCTGGAGTTGCTCATCAAAAACGATCCGCGGTTGGATGTCGCCGTGTTCGCCGAATCCATGTTTTGGCAACAGCTCGACCGTTTGCGGCTCCGCATTCACGAAGCGTTCATGCGGAAATACCGATCCGCTGTCACCAAGGCTGCCGGAGTGGATGACCCCGACCTGGGGATTCAACATCGCGTTCGGCTGCAATTCGCTCAGGATTTTCTTCCGGAGAATCCGCTCCGGGACTACGGCATCGACCGCCTGATTGCGGAGGCTCGTGCAGAAACCTTGCGATTCGTCGCCCCCGGTTCGTTAGACTGGCTCCCGGATGCTTCACGCCACTTTGTGGGCTTGGCGTGATTTCGCCAGGAGCAAACCATGAACGAATCAAAACCCGATTGGCTGACCCCCGAAGTCCAGGCCCACATCCGCGAGATCGCCTACGACTTCCACGTCCGCGCGTTCGGCGAGGAAATGGCGCGGGTGAACTTCCTGCCGCCGGAAGAACGCATGAAATACATCTACGACATGATCGACCACGCCGTCGCACATGGAGTCTCGTTCGAGAAACCGGCGCTCGGAGTCACGCCATGAGCAGCCGTTGGATTTCGTTGGTCGGCATCTGCTGCGGATTGGGATGTTCGGCCGAGCAAGTGTCTCCGCCAACTGCGCCGTTGGTTGAAGCAAAATCGGCCATTCCCGTGAAGCCGGTCGAGATCAGCAAAGAGGCGGCGGAGAAAGAACTCCTTGCCGCGATCGCAATTGGCGATCTGAAAGAAGTCCAGCGGATCGCAGTTCAAGTCAAACTCCGTGAAATCATCAATTTCCCATATTACGTCTTGGCCAGTCCGAATGCGGATGTCGTCCGATTCCTTCGTGATGAGGGTCAATTCAACATTAGCGACCTGCAAATTGCCGCGATCCGTGGTGACGTCAAAGTAGTGGACCATCTTCTTGCCGAACTTACAGTCGACCAGCGACGGATTGCGCTCGCTGAGTGGTATTCGCCATTCTTGAGCCACTCCCCACTGCGTCTCGCAATCGGGAGGGGGCATACCGCTGTTGTTCAGAATCTCATTCGCAACGGTGCCAACGTCGATGAGGTTTCTCGATATTCGCTCTCGCCTTTGGCAAATGCAGCGGAAGCTGGAAATCGCGAGATATTGAAGCTGCTGCTCGAAGCCGGCGCAGACATCAATACGCAAGCGAATGACGGGTACACAGCTCTCATGCGTGCTTGCATCGGCGGACAATCCGAGGCTGCGCGAGTCCTGCTCGAGGCCGGTGCGGACCCGAATCTAAAACGTCACGACGGCCGGCGAGCCCTGCACTTCGCCGCGATGAAGGGCGATGCCGAATGCGTCAAGTTGCTCCTGAAGTTCGGAGCCGACGTCGAGGCCATCGCCTACGGCAAGGATACGGCACTCTCTGATGCCGAGAGCGGCAAGCACGACGAGGTCGTCAGACTTCTGAAGGAGTTCGAGAAGGATTGAGCGATCGTATTGCATAATTCCCGTATGATACGGATCGCACAAATTAGCCGCGCGGCGCTAGCCCCGGTTTTTTGCGGCACGAACCGGGGCTAGCGC
>JAYVQJ010000807.1:0-5514 GCA_043777235.1 Planctomycetia bacterium | reverse complement strand
TTCGCACTCACGGCTTTGCTGAACCGAGGCAACAACTCCAACGGCGTCGGCAAATGGGCCAGCGGAATTCGCGGAACACGAGCAATTCGGGATCGCAGTTCGTCGGTAGCGAGTGACATTGGTGATTCTTCATCAAAGCGTCAGGAAGCAAGAATCGCCGCCTTATAGAGAGTCATTTGCGAATCGAAAACAATGCGAGACATGATCTAAGCGAGAACGAAATTTGAGAGGCTTTGCGCGGTTCCAGCCGAAGTTGTGATCGTGAGTGGTCCGGTGGTGGCTCCTGTCGGCACGATCGCTCGGATCAACGTGGTGGAAAGGACGGTGAAGTTCGCGGCTTGGCCGTTGAAGCGAACCGCAGTGGCTCCGGTGAAGTTTGCACCGGTGATCAGGACGCTCTTGCCGACGACAGCCGATGTCGGCGTGAAGCCGGTGATGCGCGGGGCGACGACAAACTTGGTCGCACTGGTGGCCGTTCCCGCAATGGTCGTCACGGCGATGAATCCTGAAGTGGAATTGTTCGGGACGATGATCGTGATCTGTGTCGGCGAATCGACCGTGAAACTGGCTTTGAGTCCGTTCAACTTCACGGCAGTCGCGCCGGTGAAGTTGGCTCCGGTGATCACGATGCGATCCTGTGGCGCGCCGGTGGGAGTGAAGCTGGTGATACGCGGGGCGACGTTGAAATCGGAACTGCTAGTCGCTGTTCCGCCCGGCGTTGTCACGGAGATTTTGCCAGTGATTGCGCCGGTGGGGACGACGGCGGTAATGCGCGTCGAAGACGAGACATGGAACGTCGTTGCCGGCAAGCCGTTGAACATCACGGCGGTTGCTCCGGTGAAATTCTTTCCGGTCAGCGTGATTGTGTTTCCCGGTTTGCCGGTCGTCGGCGAAACCTTGCTGATTGTCGGAGTGAGTGCCGTGATGTCGATGGAATCAAGCTTGTTGTTGGTTGAGCCGCTCGCATTATTAACGACTAGGCTTCCGTTGTTGACCGTGACGGTCGTGGTGCCTTCCAGCCAGCGTTTCGCGGCGGTGGCGTGGCCGTTGATGACCGTCGTGCCGCCACTGGAACTCGTGCCGACGTTAATTTTGTAACTCGATGCTGTGTCGGCCGGATCCCCGGCAATGACGTGAACCGAATAGTTACCGTTCGGTAAGTCAATCACCCAATAGATCGCGCCGCTAGTATTCGACATGCTGTGGAAACTATCGTGGCGTTCGTCCGGTGAATTCGAAGCGTCGCGGTCAAAGCCGTTGGCGATTTGGTGGGTGTTCCAGCCGAATTTCAACCAGTTGCCGTTGAATCCGAATTGCAAGCCAACGTCATTGAGATAATTTGGCGTGGCATCGCCGGTCGTGCTCGTGAAGTTGATATGAAGTTCGATCAACGGTATCGCCGAGGCTTCACTGGATCGCGGACTCTCGCTGCCGTTGGCAACGGCAGTGACTTTGTAGAAGTATGGGGTGCCGAAAGATTCGATTGTGTTGTCGAGATAATTGGAATTGGTCAGCCCTGTCACGAGCGGCACAGCTCCTTTGCCGTTGGCCGACAGTGAACGGTACACGTTGTAACTCGTCGCCCCTCCGACAGCGGTCCAAGTGAGCGTGACTTGCGGCTCTCCAAAATTCACCGGCGCGAACGCTTGCAAATTGATCGGCGCAGCGGGAGAGGGAATCGCGGAGGCTTCGGCGGAGAAGTCACTTTCGGCCGACAGGACGGGCTTACGATCCGCGTTCGCGTTGATGGCCGTGACCTTGTAGTAGTATGTCTGGCCGATCGTGACGTTGGCGTCGGAGTAGCTTGTCGATGTCAGCCCGGTCGCAATTGGCGTTTCGTCTTCGCCATTGGGAGTCGTGCCGCGATAGACGTTGAAAGTCACGGCTCCGGTCGATGCGGTCCAAGAGAGACTGATGACGCCTGGACCGTGCGTCGCGGTCACAGAGATCGGTGGATCGGTCAGCGTGGTCGCGTTGGTGCCGGCGAAGTCATTGTTGCCCGACACGTTGAAGGCGAGGATGTGATACTCGAAGAAGTTGCCCGGAAGGATGTCCGTATCCGACCATTCGTAAGTGCTCGGTGCGGTGCGTGAAGTGGGGGGCAGCGTAGCCACCGTGAAGAACTCGCCGTGGTTCACGGCTCGACGAATGTAGTACCCGTCCGCATGGTGCCCAGCGTTGTCTTGCCAACGGAGGTCGATCTCGGTGTCGGTGACGGCAGTGACTTGTTGATTCGTTGGTTTCGGCGGAGCGACCGGGATCGACACTTCGGCTGTATTCGAGTTGTCCGAATCGCCCACCGAGTTGTGCGCGCGGAGGCGAT
The DNA here is from genome assembly GCA_043777235.1 of Planctomycetia bacterium. GTDB lineage: Bacteria > Planctomycetota > Planctomycetia > Planctomycetales > Planctomycetaceae > SXKJ01. Next base: position 3,191 of record JAYVQJ010000807.1, on the reverse strand, counting down.
AGAAAAACGTGCTGCCTGGAGCCAAGCCGGTTGTCGTGTCGGTAAACGTCGCGGGATTCGAGGGTAAAGTCTGAGTGATTAAGTTTTCGGTGAAGTCCGAGTTCGTCGCGCGATCGAGGTGATAGCCGAGCTGATTCGTGGCGTTGTTTGTCCACGAGAGTCGAATCGAATCTGCGGAAGCGGGAGTTGCTCCGAGTCCCGACGGTTGATTCGGCGACGTGGTCGCGGTGGGCGAATAAGTCCAAGTCAGAATGTCCTGAACCGCACCGAGCCCTCCCGTGGCTGCGGTGAAGCCGACGAAGGCGCTGTTGTCCCCAACAATACTGGGGACATCAACTGTGTAATTCTGAGTGGCCGAAGCGTTGGTCTGCGTGTCGATCAGCGTGACCGCCAGCGTCGTTCCGTCGTAATTCAGAATGGCCTGAAAAATATGACCGCTGTGCAGATTCAAACTCGCGGGCAGCAGGTCGATCGAGCCGTCGTTGAACGGCTCGACACCGTTGAGGAACAATCCGGTCGAGCTGGTTCCCTCACCGGCGTTGTTGTACAGATCGAACTTGATCCCAACGCTCTGTCCCAATCCCGCGAATGCCAAGTCGCCACCAGCATTCCCCACCACTGTGGAGCTGGCTCCTTGGATCGTGAAGGTGAACCCATCGGCGATGTCATCGCCGGCTGCGATTTGAAACGTGAACTCGCTATGGAAGCCGGTCACATCCACACGATCCGAAGAAAAAGTGCTGCCACCTTCCCACAGATTCTGATCGGTCAACTCCAATCGAGAGCCGCTCAAGACGCTGGACCCGTTCAACGTCAAACCAGTTGAGCCTGCGAATCCGCCGGAGAAATCGAGCAGCGCGACTTGATCCGTCGTCGTCGCGTCAGCCACATTCGACGCGGCGGAATCGCCGAAGCTGTTCGTGCCGTGAATGCGGAAGTCGTAATGAGTCAGTGGCAAAAGCCCGCCGATGGCGATCGAGGTCGAGCCAGCCGGCGATGTCGCGACGGAGTTGAAGTGAACACCGTCGGTCGATTTCTCGATCACGTAACTGTCAGCCGTGTTCGGTGCGATGCTTGAGTCCGTCCAACTCAGGTTGATCGCCGAACCGGATAGCGTGCTTGCCGAAAGCATCGGTGCGTTCGGCGCGGAGCTAGGTGGCTGGACCAATCCGTAAACGACCAGCGAGTTGCTCGTGCCGACATAGACTTGGCCGTTCGCCACCGTTGGCACCGCGAACTTGACGACCGCTCCAAGATTATCGCTGCCGCCAATTTTCTGACCGCTGTTCCATAGTTCGGTCGCCAGCGAGGCCGCGTCGTACGCGCGGAGCTTGTTCGCGTTGCGATCGAGCATCCAGACGATCCCTTTGGTCGTTCCGTTGGCCGAGATGCTCGGTGAACCAGGCAAGTAACCAAACGAACCGATGGCCGTTTGCGAAACGTCGGTCAGCGTACCGTTGGCGTTGATAGTGAACTCGTGCCCTGAGCCGCCGTAGCCGCTGAGCGCATACAACTTGCCGTTGAAATAGGCGTTCGTATTGAGCTGACCGCTGATCGCGCCAGGCGGTGTGTTGTGGCCGCTTCCATCGGGAACGGCGTTGAGAACATGGTCGTTGTTCGGATCGAAATGGCCGAGGTGATCGCGGTCGATCAAATACAGTTTCCCTTCTTTGCCTCCGGCGACCATCAAATGCGGATGCCCGGCGATGCCCGCTGAGTCCGGCAACAAAATCGGAGCACCGGAGCCGAAATCCGAGTCGGCGTTGTCGAGCGCGTTGACGTTGAACGGAATGAAGTAGTCTGAGACCTTCAACCCCCAACCGTTCGCATTCTGATGCGTCGGGCCAGTCGTCGCGTCGGCAACCACTTTGATCAGCGCCTCGTTGTAGTTGGCATTCGTCGGAAAGCCGCTGCCGTTCAGCGTCGGAGCACCGCCGCTACCGTTGCCGGTTTCGAAATAGAACGCGCTGCCGTTCGGCTCAAAGACCAGCCGACCGCCACCTTGCCAAATTCCGGACAGACCGTTGTTCGGCGACGTGTTGAGCACACCGGTCAGCGAGAAACCGCTCGTGTTCAAATTCGACACGTCCCACTTCGCGACCCAACCGTGATACGGCCCGTTGTCGCCGTGCGACGCCCATTGCACATAGAGCGTGTTGTTGACGAGGCTCAACGCGCCGCGCTGGTGCTCTCGCAACGCATTGAACTGCACGACTTGCTTGTTGGTGCCGTTGTACGGATCGGCGACGGAGCCGTCGCCACTTCCATAGACATAGATCGCCGTGCTGTTGGTGTTGCCAAAGGAAGTGTCGCCGATCAGATATGGAGTCGTCCGATCGATACCGTCGGTGATGTTGATCGCGTGCAGTCGCTGCACATAGTGGTCTGCTCCGCCGATCGTCTCCTTTGTCTTGGCGACGACGTACAGAGTTCCGGTGCTCGCGTCGATCACCGGAGTCCCCGTGATGCCGACCTCGACGGTGATGTCGCCAGTCCCCGTGTCCCCGTTGGGAACGCTACTGATCGCCGTCGCGCTCAGCGTGTTGTTCGCAGCGACGTTGAGGTCCAGAAAGCTCCGTTTCCACAACACCGCGCCGCTGTTGGCGCTGGCATCAATGGCGTAGAGACTGTCATGTTCGGTCGCGACAAACACGACGTCATGCAGACCAGTCGCACCAGGAGACGTGTTGGCTCCAGCAGCGATTGTCACCGCCGTCTCGACCAGCGGCTGAGCATAGACCTGCCCATCGACGGCCACGGTGTGCAGCTTGCCAAATGAATTGACCACGACGTTCGTCGGCGTCAGCACCGTCTCGCTGGCATTCAGCCCGTTACTGCCGATGTCGTTGTGATACGTCAACACGTTCGTCGGAACGATACGCCGCTCCAGTTGCTCCAACCCGAAGGAGAGAAAACGATTGGCCCGACGGCGACCACACCGGGAAGGTCGAAGCAACCACAAGAATGTGCGCAGCATGAATTCATCTCGAAATTGGAGGTATGAATGAAGCGATCTCACACGAACCCATCAGCATAAATAATGATTCCGAGCACAGCAGGCGAGCTGCCTGTGGATCAGCACGCCTTGGTCATTTGATCGGCGACCTCCTTTTTAGAGGCTGACAAAGAACCTTGGAACGTGAGCCGGAACGCGCTAGCGTCCGGTTGGAACGTCGATTGATTCTCGAACC
>JAYVQJ010000806.1:0-5530 GCA_043777235.1 Planctomycetia bacterium | reverse complement strand
CGTCAGCGAGGGAAACAAAGGGAAACGCCTCTTGTCATCGCCCTCGCTGACGCTGCGGGTTAGTAAAGTCAGTGCCATTGCGCTAGCGCGTGCCGGCTGATGAAACTTGACACATTCACGACAATTTTCAGACCTCAAGGAATCTTGTGAGGCTTGCTCGCTGATGAGCGGCCTCAAACCCGATCCACTGCCGCCGCGAAGGTCAACGGATACTTGACCGAGAAAGAGCGTCACATGCTGGTGCTCATGGCCGTTTGTCCGACCGCTGAGGGTGAGGTGCTCGAAATCGGCAGCTTCCAAGGTTTGTCGACGGTGTTGCTGGCGACCGCGTTGGAATCGACGAACGACCCACGAATTCATGCGTGCGATCCGTGGGCGGCAATCGAAGCGTTCGGCGCGACGATGACGACCACCGACGAGACATTTCTCGCTTTCACCGAGTCGATCACGAAGGCTGGCGTTGCGGATCGAGTCACCGTTCATCGCTCCTTCTCGTCCGACTTGGCCACCAAGTGGGATCGTCCTTTGCGTCTGTTATGGATTGATGGAGACCATTCTGTTCCGGGCGCGACGGAGGACTTTGAGAACTTCTCCCCGCACGTTGTTCCTGGAGGGATCGTGGCGTTCCACGATGTGATGCACCTGCATCCCGGCCCGTCGCAAGTTTTCGCAACGGAAGTGTTGCTGAGCGACGAATGGGGAGCATGTGGCATCTGCGGTTCGATCGGCTGGGCGCAGAAAGCGCGAGATCGTTCGGACGCTCTGCGAAATCGCGATCTCAAACTGCACTTGCTGCGACGCCTGATGCCGATCGTGGAATGCACGGCCTTCGAGAAGCCGGTGACCGGCATTGGAAAACTCAAATTCAAGCTGCTCCGCTCATTCGTGCCGCGATCGGCTCCGAAGTACTCCGACTTCAGTTCGCTTGTCGGCTACCGCGCCGCGTGAAGATTTCTGGTGACTCCGACTGAGCGGTTCTCGGCGGAACATCTTCAACGCAAAGACGCAGAGATGCAAAGAAAAGAACTGCGAGGAAATGAAGTGCGATTCGTGGCAACGGCGTGACTTCTCGATGTCATGATTTTGCGAGTATTTGAGGGGATGACGGAGCCGCAACTTTTTATTGTTAGCTCATTCGGTCATCCAAGGAGGTCACTTCGGGGAACATTTGTTTTTTGCCACAGAGGAAACACGGATTGAACACGGATTAGGACCGGAGCAGGGAATTGGAAAAGAAGAAGCGGGCGGGAATGCCGGACAACAGTTTTTGTTCCACGGACAAAAACGCGGACCAAGCCAGAGGTTAGAAACCGTGACACACCCTCATTCCGTGAACCCACTCGATTCTTCTTTGCCCTGTTCGCTGTCCTGATCCGTGTTTCATCCGTGTTTCATCCGTGTTTCATCCGTGTTTCATCCGTGGCTTTGAAACTTGCGTCCCCGGAACACCGGAAGAGTCTTCTTGTTTTCTTTGCGGCTCTGCGTCTTTGCGTTGAAAACTGCTCAGTTTACGTCATCAGTGATCTCGTTCGAGGATGAATCGAGCCATTGCCTGCAAGCGTTGACCGCGCTCGCCCCACGAGGCGATCACATGGCAGGCTTCGTCGATCAGTTCCTGAGCCATCTGTCGGCTGCGATCCAGACCGATCAGTCCCGGATACGTCAGCTTGCCGAGGCTTGCGTCTTTGCCGACTCCTTTGCCGAGCTTCTCCTGTGAGCCGGTCACGTCGAGCACATCGTCGGCAATTTGAAACGCCAAGCCGATGCACGTGCCGTAATGATCGAGCGTGCCGAGAGTCGCGACATCCGCTTGAGCAATGCGGCCTCCGAGCGTCAGAGCCGACCGGATCAATCGTCCGGTCTTGCGGCGATGAATCGACTGAAGATGAGCGAGTTGATCGGTACTACGACCTGCCGGTTGCAGTGCTGACGGACTCTCGGCTTCGAGATCGGCAACTTGACCGCCGACCATGCCGCACGCTCCGGCGGCGAACGCGAGATCCGCACAACAGGCCGCCGCGACAGCCGCCGGTCGGACGTCGCGAGCCATCACCTCGAACGCAAGGGTCAGCAGCGCGTCCCCGGCGAGAATCGCCAGTCCGTCGCCAAAGACTTTGTGATTCGTCAGACGCCCACGACGGTAATCGTCGTCATCCATCGCCGGCAGGTCGTCGTGAATCAGCGAGTACGTGTGAATCATCTCGATCGCACACGCGGCCGGCAGCGCAGCTTCGGCTTCGCCACCGCACGCTTCACACGCCATCAACACCAACACCGGTCGCAGACGTTTGCCACCTGCCAGCAAGCTGTACGACATCGCCTCACGCAACCGCAGCGGACATTCGCCGCCAAGTCCGCTGCCCTCAGCGAGACACTTGGCCAAGGCTGATTCGACCTGCGCTTTCCAGGCCGACCAAGAGGCTTGCAATAATTCAACAGGCTCAGACATGCGGCAGACTCTCAGGGCGGGCAAACAGTGAAATCCATTCGCGGCGAACATTATCAAACGACCGTCGGCAACGCTCGTAATTGGATGAGCCGAAGTCACTTCGCTTTGAACTTCACGTTGACCTTTCCCTTGTTGTCCGCCAAGCGATTCCAAGACTCCTCGCAGCGAAGAAAGAGTTGGCCTTCGCCAGGAGCCACAAAGACTCCGTCCGCCGGGATCGCAAACGGTTCGCTGAGTTCGTAATCGTTGAAGAGGACTCCGATCAACTGGCCCGGCTTAAACGGTGAGTCGTATCGAACAACGCTGCGCAATTCTTCGAGCAGTTCCGTTTTGGAATTCCGTTTTGGCGGCGAGACCTTCAGGGCATTCGCAGGCTTCTCGGGTTCGGGTTTGGGTTCTGGTTCTGCCAAAGGAACTCCGAACGGAGACAACTCTGGAATGTCGGCGGAAAGCCTCCAACTTCCTTCCGCAGTGATTTCGATTTCGTCTCCCGCTTTGACGAGCAACCGCGACGGCTGCCAGCCTCGTTTAGCTTCGATGACACAGGTGACCGGCAGGGTTGGGGTCGCGCGACGAAATTTTGTCTTCCAATCCCAAGCGGTCAGCGTGACCTCATAGCCGAGATCGAAGTGTTCGAGGAAGAACCGATACTCGAAGGCGATCTCCTGCGACATCGAACCGTAAACGTGAGCGAACGTCGCATCGGGTTGATCGGTCAAGATGCCCAATCCCAGCGGACGGAAGCGGTCGTAGTAATTCGGATTGTTCGCCAGCAAATGACAGAGCGCCCAGCGCCACGCATAGTTCTGCCACGAGTCGCCGGTTTGCTCGCGACCGTTGACGATCGCACGCAGCGGTTTCGGATCGGACGAGCGCAGATACTTCACGACGACCGGCTGACAATGCACGCGGGATTCTCCTTCGCGCCAGCATTGCCCCATTTCGGCCATACCTTCCGAGTACCACGTCGGACCACTTCGGCCGAACGTTTGATGACAATAAGCGTGAACCGCCTCGTGCTGCGGAACGCCTCGATCAGCAATCGCATAGACACGCGATTTCGCAGCCAGCAACTGCCCGTTCTTTGGGTTGACCGAGCCGCTGCTCAGTGTGATGCCGGCTCGAGCGGCGATGCTGTCGCGGCCGGCCGGTTCCAGCGAATCGGGCGGCCACACATTCAAATCGCGGACGACGAACATCTCGATGGTTTGCTTGTTCGGCTTGCCCCAATACTTCGAAATCAACGTCAGCATCGTCTCCAACCGCTTGAGCAAGTCCTGAGCGTCCTCAGCCGGCAGATCGGTATGCACCAGAAAGTTCGTCGAGCGAAATTCTCGCGGCCCGGCCGGAGCTGCCGTCTCGACCTTTTTTCCCTTCGGCTTCGTCGATGACTGGGCGAACGCGAGATGACTCGCGACGAACAGACACGCTCCGACGATCAGAGCCAAGTAACTCAAGTGCAGCAGACGAAGTAAAAGTTTCAAAGTCATTGCTTCAACACACCGATGGCCCATTTTCAATCGATCCTACTTTGGAAACACCAGTCGATCTCCAAAGCATCGGCGATTCCGACTGTGAACCCAGATCGATCCAACATTTCAGCCGGGTCACGAAAGCGAGTTCCACGTCGACGAGTAACCTATGCGTCGCTGTGAGGGTCGTCCAGAACGCAGTCAATGTGATTGCCGCATTGCCTCGCTAATCGCGGGGATCGGGGGCCGGAAAATCGTCGTCGGAAAAACGAAAAGAGCCACAATCGACTTTCGATCGTGGCTTCTCGGATGTTTGGATTCTAATTCGCCGACTCAAACGTGATTGCGGATTCTCTTCGTCACTCGTGCCGCATGGACGCTTGGCCGGACAGAATCTTCCCAGAGAGATACTTGGCGGTGATGAGCTGCACGGCGCTGAATGGGATGTCTACTTTGACATTGATGAGGTCACGCGATTGGCAAGTGGCCAAGCTGTTCGTGGGGTTGGCCGGATTGCCCGTGTAGGGAGTCACGGTGATCGTGACTGTTGTGCTGGCAGTCGGAACGTTGCCGGCGGTCAGCATGAAATTCTGAACGTAGCTTGTCACGTCAGAGTTGGTGCTGCCGTCGATGATTCCCCGGCGGCAACCCTCGCGAGCCGCGTTGGTCACCAACTGCATGATCATGAAGCCGCGGCCGAACTCAATGATGCCGAAGACCAGCATGGTGAAGATCGGCAGCACCAATGCCATCTCCACCGTGACGGCTCCGCGACGGCCTTGTTTCCAACGATCTCTCCAACGACCAATCATGACACGCTCCTGGAACCCGCTGTCTCGACCCATCGGATGATGGTTCTTACAGAACCTAGGTCACGCTGAAGAAAGGTCAAACGAAATCTCGGAAACCACCAAATGAGCGGCAGCATGAAGTCGCAAGCCGCCCGTCACTCCCCAAACGGTGACTCGTTTGATACGTTGCCGCGCGTGCGAGAACGTTCCGCAGACGGACTTTTGGGGCGGTGATGGCGACTATTTTCCAACGGATCATCGACAAAGAGATTCCAGCCAAGATCGTCCACGAAGACGAGCTGTGCGTGGCGTTTCACGATGTCGCGCCGCAGGCTCCGACGCATGTGCTGGTGATCCCGAAGAAACCGCTGACAAACCTCGCAGCGGCTGCCGACGACGATCAGGCACTGCTGGGACACTTGTTGCTCACCGCCAAAAAAGTCGCCGAGCAACTCGGTCTGACCAACGGATACCGCACCGTCATTAACTGCGGCCGAGACGGCGGCCAATCAGTCGATCACTTGCATATTCACGTTCTCGGCGGCCGAGCACTGCATTGGCCGCCGGGGTGATCCGTGGGGCGCGTTTTCAACGTGCCCGTCACTCCATGGCACGTTGAAAACGTGCCTCACGAAATGAAGGAACCACTCGATGGGCACTCGAAAATCTCTGCTGGCCGCGTCGGTCCTGGTCGCGATGGCGGCGCTTCTCTCGGCGAACTTCCAAGCCGAGCCTCCTTCCGGCGCAAAAATGACGACCGCCGCGAAGGCGTTCGTCAGCACGCTGACCGCCGAGCAAAAGAAACAGGCGAGCTTTGC